>CAZOUP010000018.1:0-50068 GCA_964583035.1 uncultured Akkermansia sp. | reverse complement strand
ACATCCGGGCAGTGAATTTATCCGCTCAACCGATCCGAATTTCCGGGCGATGCACCTCGTCAATGCGCCCGACGGCACCCTCTACATGGTCGATATGTATCGGGGAATTGTCCAGCAGGGTAACTGGACCAAGCCCGGTAGTTATTTGCGCGGCGTCATTGACGAATACGGGTTCGCCAGGAACATCGGCCGTGGTCGCATTTACCGCATAGCGCACCAGGATTTCGAACCGGGACCGCAGCCGCGGATGCTCGACGAAACGCCCGCAGAGCTGGTCACCCACCTCGAGCACCCGAACGGCTGGTGGCGTGACACTGCGCAGAAGCTACTCGTCTTAAATGGAGATCAATCGGTGGTCCCCTCACTTGAGGCGATGGCACGGACGAGTGAGAGCGATCTTGCGAGAATGCATGCGATTTGGACTCTTGAGGGGCTTGGCGGACTTTCTCCTGAATTCGCCCGTGAAAAATTGCAGGACGAAGCTTCCCCGGTCCGTCGCGCTGCGATTCGTGCGAGCGAGACCCTAATCATGAACGGCACGGGCGAGCTTCAAAATGATCTCATCGCGATGGCAGGAGATCCTGACGAAAATGTGGTCATTCAAAGCCTCCTGACGGCGAAGCTTCTGAAGTTTCCGGACTACGATGGTCTCATCCGCGGGACAGCCGATGCGCATCAAAGCAGGGGCGTGAAGGAGATCGGAAAGCAGCTCACCTCAGGCGGAGGCGAAGTTCTGCCGAAGATGAGCGGGGAGGAACTTACTCTTTATAAAGAGGGGAAAACGATTTACGCCTCGCTCTGCTTTGCTTGTCATGGTGAGGATGGAAAGGGGATGCAAATTCCGGGGGCAGACAACGCTCTTCTCGCTCCCTCACTCGCGGACTCTGCAATCATCAAAGGGCATCGGGAGTTGGCGACGAAAGTGGTCCTCCAAGGGATGACGGGAACTTCAGGCGGGCATGACTACCCCGGTGAAATGATCGCGATGGCTTCGAACGGCGATGAGTGGGTCGCCTCGGTTCTGTCTTATGTTCGAAACAGTTTCGGTAATCAGTTAGGATTTGTGAAGACCGATGAGGTCGTCCGAATTCGCGAGGAGAACACAGATCGTACCCTTGCCTGGACCGAGGCCGAGCTCTTGGCAAGCGTGCCGCAGATCCTGCCCGATCGTTCCGGTTGGAAGCTTAGTGCAAGCCACCAGGGCGCTGATGTCGGGAGTGCGATCGACGGAAATTTTAAGTCCCGCTACACCACCGGCGAAAGCATGCAGCCGGGCATGTGGTTGCAGGTTGAGTTGCCCGAGGTGACGAAAGTTGCTGGTTTGATTCTTGATTCCGCCGGTTCGCGTAATGACTATCCACGTGGCTGTGAGGTGCAGCTTTCGACGGACGGAAAACAGTGGAGCGATCCGATCAAAAAGCCTGAGGAAAAGAATTCCAAGGTCGTTGTCGAATTTCCGGAGCAGCCCGCAAAATACATCCGGATCACCCAGACGGGCGAACACCGGCTCTACTGGTCAGTTCACGACCTCAACGTGCTTCGCGCGGCGCAATAAATTCTCGCGAAAGATGGCCGATTCGAGGCGGTCGTGGAGTTCAGAGTTGCCAGCGGGGGGGTCAACAGGGTTCACGCAGTGACCTAACCCTGTTGGCTGTGTCACGCCGGAACCCCCACTCATGAAATCGTTTCTTCTTATCCCTCTTTTCGCCAGTATTTTGCTCACCTCGTCCGGGGCGGCCGAGACTTCAAAACCAAACGTCCTCTTCCTTGCGGTCGATGACATGAATGACTGGATCGGGTGTCTCGACGGGACCGCTCCGATGGTTCGGCCGCAGGCGATCACGCCGAATCTCGATAAGTTGGCGGCTCGCGGCGTCAATTTCACCAATGCTCATACCGCGGGCGTTTTTTGTGCGCCATCGCGGGCTGCAATTTTTTCGGGTCAATTTGCTTCAACGACCGGTTGTTACACGACTGCAAACTACTTTGTGAGCTCTCCTGATATCGAAGCCTTGCAGATGAGTTTTGACAAAGGAGGCTACGCCACCTTCGGGACAGGGAAGCTTTTTCACCACCCGGCCGGAGCAATCGACCAGCGAGGTTGGACTGAGTTTTTTCTCCGCAACCAGTCTCAGAGAGAGAATGGTTGGCCTCTCGATTCCTGGAGTCCGGAAACGCCGTTCCCTGATCCTTTTCCGGCGAGCATTTACAACGCCGGTAAAAAAATAACGGGAGGTCTCTTTCTGGAGTGGGGAGCAATCCCTGATGAAAAAGAGGAGGAAATGGCTGACACCATCCGGATCAACTGGGCCGTCGAGCAGCTCGGGAAGAAGCACGATAAACCTTTCTTTCTCGCTGCCGGAATCTATGCGCCGCATTATCCGAACTATTGCCCGCAGAAGTATTTCGACCTCTACGATCCGGAGAAAATCACCCTGCCTCCTTATAATGAAAATGATCTCGATGATCTTCCTGACAAAATCAGAACGAAGAAGATCAATCGACGGAACCTTCATCATCGGGGATTGGAAAAGCTCGATGCGATTGATGATGCAATCCATGGCTACCTCGCCTGTATCAGCTATGCCGATGCGATGATGGGGCGTGTCCTCGATGCCCTCGAAGCGAGTCCCTACGCAGACAATACCATCGTCGTGCTGTGGAGTGATCACGGGTATCACCACGGGGAAAAGGGTGACTGGGGAAAGCACACACTATGGGAGCGCACCTCGAACGTGCCTTTTATCTGGGCTGGTCCCGGTGTTGCGGAGGGAGCGAAGACCGATGTCACGGTCAGTCTGATCGACATGTATCCCACTTTCGTTGAGCTGTGTGGCCTGCCTCAGCCGGAGCAGCCTCTCGAAGGGGTATCCCTCGCGGCCACCCTCGCCGATCCGGCAGCGGCAGAAGATCGTGATATTTTTCTGCCTTACATGGAGCCGGGTGAGTTCGCGATCATTAACCGTGACTGGCGCTATATCCGTTACGGCGAAGATGGAGAGGAACTGTATGAGCTTCAGAAAGACCCTAACGAGTGGACAAATTTGGCCGCTCGGCCTGAGTATCAAGAGCGAATCGAGGCAATGCGAAAGCTTGCTCCGGAGACTTTCGCTGACCACGAGGAAAAGCTGAACAGCCGCAAGGATCTCGTTGTCGACGGGGAAACCTTTCGATGGGAGAAAGGGGCTGGAAATGCCGCGACGACATCAGGCTACGTGCCTCCGGTGACTCGTGATGGCAAGGCGCCGCGCACGGGCATCGAGACGAAAGAGAATCTGGTCAAGGATGGTTCGTTCGAACTCGGCCCTGAGAAGTCCAGTTGGCGGTTTGACGGCAAGGCCTACAGAATTCAGTCAGAGCGAAAGTTTGACGGGGAAAAGTCCCTTCAATCACTCGATCAGTTGGAGCGCGGCAATGTCGCGAGGCAAAAAATTTCGATCAAAGCTGATGCTGCATACGAAGCTTCGTTTCGCATCTTTTTTGAGCCGGGCTCGGAAGGGAAAGTTATTTTCGACACCCTCGACCGGTTTGATGATACCGCTCAGATCTTGATGGACGCGGCTCGCACCGGGGAGTGGCTGGACTTTTCGCGTCGCTTCGAAAGCGGCAGTTTTGAAGACGTCACGCTGCGCTTTTTTCCGGGGCAGGATTTCAGTGGCCGCTTCTCGATCGATGAGGTGCGCCTTTTTCAATCTTTGCGCAATCAGGATGAGGCGCCGGAGCTGCGGAAGGAGGCGGCAGGAAATCAGAAAAATGTTCTGCTCATCGTTTGTGATGACCTCAACACGCATGTCTCGACTTCGGGGTATTCCCCGATTCACACACCGACGCTGGCCGAATTTGCAAAGGACGCGATGACTTTCAACCGTGCTTTTTGTCAGTATCCGGTTTGCGGTCCATCGCGGGCATCTTTTCTCAACGGGCTCTATCCTGAATCGAGCGGGGTGCTGGACAATAATGCTGACATTCGCGAGACCCGCCCGGGCACGGTGTCGATGCCGCAGTTTTTCAAGGAAAACGGGTATTGGACAGGGAGTGTCGGAAAGGTCTTTCACTCCACCCGACATGAGCATGGAGAAGTCGCCTGGGATGAGTTTCTCCGTTTTGAAAATGATGAACTCCCGGTGGTCACCGACGCTCGCGAAGAATTTGAGACGGCACGCGGTTCGATTGAAGACGGTCCAAATCGCAAACGGTGGAAAGAAATCGAAAAAGCAGCGAAGTCGAAGCTTGATGCGCAAACGCCTCCGGGTTTTGGTCGGAGCGGCCTGACTGACGCACAACACAAGGATGGAAAAAACGCACGCACCGTCTCGGCCTGGTTGAGTGACGGCGCTTCCGGTGAGAAGCCTTTTTTTATTGCCTGCGGCATTCAAAAGCCTCACGTGCCGTTCCTCGCCCCTGAGAAATACTTCGATCTCTACCCGCTCGGTAAGATCGAATACGATCCGGATCGCCCGAATCTATGGGAAACCCTGCCGAAGATGGCAGTGTCAGGCAGGTACCGTGAATTCGGCTTTGAGTTGGGGAAAGAAGACGACGCACTTCGCCGCGAATACATGCAGGCGTATCATGCCTGCGTCTCGTTCATCGATGCTCAGGTAAAGCTGGTTTTTGATTCACTGAAAGAAAGTGGACACTCGGAGGACACGGTCGTGATCTTCACTTCGGACCACGGCTATCATCTGGGGGATCATTTTCTCTGGGGGAAAGTCACCCTCTTCGACATCGGGGCGAAGGTTCCTTTTCTCGTTCGTGCGCCGGGCATTACCGAAGGTGGCACGGAGTCGGAAGCGATGGTCGAACTGGTCGATATCTATCCGACCCTCGCGGACCTGACCGGGCTGACACCGCCGGGTCATTTGCAGGGTAGTTCGCTTCGACCTTTGTTAGGGAACCCGGAGCGGCCTGGGAAAAAGAAGTATGCCTACAGCGTTGTTTCACGCGGGGCGAATCTCGGTTACGCGCTTCGAAATCAGCGATGGCGCTATGGGCTTTGGCCTGACGGTGAGGAACTCTACCATTTAGTGGACGACCCCGGGGAGAAAAATAATCTCGCGGGGAAAGATGATTTCCAGGGGCGCCTTGAAGAGTTTCGGGTCGCTCTCGCGGCGAAGCAGGTCGAAGCTGCCGCGAAGCTCTGAACGATCAAGGCATGAAGCACCCCCTCTTTTTTTTAGCGTTCGCATTCCTAACGGTCACCCTTTTCGGAAAAGAGCCGCCGGTTTCGCGAGATGACGCCTATCGTGTTCTCGCACCGGCGGAAGCGACGACACCGGACAGAAGAAATCCTGAAGGTCTCGAGGGCCGCGTCGTGACCGGCTACCAGGGGTGGTTTCGGGCGGAAGGCGATGGCACCGGTCTTGGCTTTCATCATTATGAGAAGGGCGGGAAATTTGAGCCGGGGCACTGCACGATCGATCTGTGGCCTGATCTCAGCGAGTTTGATGAGGATGAAAAATTCCCGACTCTTTTTCGTCATGCCGACGGACGCGTCGGGGAAGTCTTCAGCTCCCTGCACCCGAAGACGGTGGATCGCCATTTTTCGTGGATGGCGGAATACGGGATCGACGGTGCTTTCGTGCAGCGATTCGCGACGCACGGGGCACTGGAACGCCGGGATTTTCGTCGCCTCAAATACGAGAACGAAAAGCTCTTACTCTGCCGGGACGCCGCGCAGAAGCACGGAAGATCGTGGGTTCTCATGTATGATCTTTCGGGATTGAAAGATGAGGATTTTACCCGCCTCGCCGAGGATTGGAAGCGGCTGCGACGGGGGATGGATCTGGGGCTTGACCCGAACGATAAGGCCTACCTCCACGTGAACGGAAAACCGCTCGTCGCGATTTGGGGCGTCGGATTCAACGATGACCGTGAGTATGGCCTTGAAAAAGCGGAGTGGTTTATCCGTCTTTTGAAACACAATCCGGAATGGGGTGGGATGAGTATTATGTTAGGCGTTCCCTACTATTGGCGTGAACAGATTCGGGACACGATGGAGGACCCAAACTTGCACGAGGTGCTGAAGCTTGCGGATGTCCTCAGTCCGTGGGCGGTGGGGCGGTATCGGGAGAAAGAGGAGGAAAAGCTGACCATGATCGATCAGCAACGGGCGGATCGTGAGTGGGCGGAGAAGCATCAGATCAGCATGCTGCCGGTCCTGTTTCCCGGATTCAGTTGGGCGAATTTAAAAGGGGAGTCTGCTTCCGGGATTCCGCGGCAAGGCGGGCGCTTCCTTTGGCGGCAGTTTCAAGCGACGGCGGCGGCGGGGAACAAAACCGCCTATGTCGCCATGTTTGACGAAATCGACGAGGGCACCGCGATCTTCAAATGCACGAATGAGCCCCCGGTCGGCGCTTCCCAATTCGGGACTTACGAGGGCCTTCCTTCGGATCACTACCTTTGGCTGACAGGCGAAGGTGGACGGCTTCTCCGGGATGAAGTGCCATCGCGTTGAGTCGCCCGGCGAATTATTGGCTTGGCGGAGAGTGAATTCTCATTAATGGTAGAGATACTGGAATCGAATTCCGGCCCCTCTTTTATGCATCCTACTGCCATAGTGATTGCGCTTCTCGATCAAATTCCGGTCTTAAACCCGGCAATCGGGGAGTCGCTTCGTGAATGGATCAAATCCACCCCGACGGAGGGTTGGATTGTGGCGGGACTCGTCGCTGTTCTTGCGATGCTTCTGGGGCGCTTATCGGTGAAGCCGGTGAAACCTACTGAGGCAGGATCGATAGCCCCTGGAGGCGAAGAACTTCGCTGGCGTCATGAAAAGCTGGTTCTCTTCGAGAGGCAGGAGAGGGAGCGCGTTTTGAGGCAGGCAGAGCTGCAGGCGGAGCTTCAGAAGTCAGATTTATCGCGGCCACTCCGGGTGACGCTGGGGCTTTCCTCTCTTGCGGAGGAAGCCCGGGAGATTCGCCAACGCATTGGGACTGACTTTTCAAGGCTCGGGCTTTTAAAGTCGCGGCTCGAGGTAATCGCCACCGACGGTCCAGGCCGCCCGGAGGCGATCAAGGCTTGTTTGGAGATGGCGGACTCGCAACTCGCCCGCCTCGAAGGGGCCCGCGATCAGATGCGTCCGGTCAGTCAGGAACTCGGGACGCTCGAGGAATCCTTCGGCGCTGAAGCGCTCGGGAGGAAGGTGGAGCGTGATCGTCTTCAGGGGAAATTGCTCGATGTCCAAAAACTGCTTTGCGAAACATCATCTGATTGGCAGGTCTTGACCGACGAGGCGGATCGTCAGATTCGGGATATTCTCTCGGCGGGCGGAGAGGAATGTTTTCAGCCGATCTGCGACATTCTTCTCGTCGATGGTGCGGTCACTGATTCTCTTGAAAGAGGCAGTGAAGTGAGTCTTTCCACCCGGGTTGAAGATTTGCTGGATCTTCTGGATAAGGATGATTCTGAATCATCGGTCGCGTTGCGGTCAAATCCAGATCTCGTTCCAGCGACGGATTTTTCTCCGGCCAATGCAGAGTCTCGCGGATTGAACGGTCACCATGAACGGGCCGCGAGCCGGATCAGCAGTCATGGGGCTGACTCGATTGATGAACCGGAAGATGGAGAGCTGGTAATTTTCCGCTCGAATGATGTCAGCTTCTGGGGACAGGATATTTATCGAGGCAGCAATGCGCGCGCTCGCGCACTCGACGTGATTCCGGATTGGGCTGATTGGATTTCGATCCGCCGGCTCGACACGGGGGACGTCGTCTACACTTCCACGGACGGCTTCTGCCTTTCGAATTCCGAGACGCCCGGCTCAGTTGGATTTAACGGCAGTCACGAGCTTTTTTACGGAGCTCGTCATTTAGGGATGTATTCCGACGCCTGTCCGAATGAGGTGGAGACCCGTTTCACCTACGGCGGATGGGGCTTCGGGCACCGCGTCAGTGCGGCCGACGAGTCCGGTGAGGCGCTTCAGGCTTCTGGATGGGCTGGTAAAGAAGTTTCGGCTTCGACGGTTTTTGAGATCGTTTTGCATGCGAAGCTACCTGATCAGGGAGAGGGCGATTTGGTTCTTTCACGCGCCGACGCAAGCGGAGTTGCTGTGATTAGCTAGTCCTGAGGCGGACGGAAGGGACTGGAAACCTGCGTGGAATCGCGTAGATTTCCCCATCCCGGAATCCCCAGACAAACCCTCGATCCCAAACTTTGAAATCCTCGGTCGCATTGGTGGCGGAGCCTACGGTGAAGTATTTCTAGCCCGTTCCGTGACCGGAATGTATCGCGCGGTCAAAGTCGTGCGTCGCGAGGACTTCGAATACGAGAAAACTTTCGAGCGCGAATTTGAGGGAATCCAGCGCTACGAGCAGGTTTCTCAAGATCACCCCGGACTTGTCGATGTGCTCCATGTGGGACGGGATAGCGACGCCGGCTTCTACTATTATGCCATGGAGCTGGCCGATGACGAGAACGGTCACGGGGAGGAAGTCGATCCGGATACATACAAAGCCAAGACGCTCACCTCGGAACTTCGTCGCAACTCGAGCCGGGATGTCAGTGACTGCGTGAGTATCGGCATGTCGCTCGCGGGGGCGCTCGGTCACCTTCACCTCGCGGGTCTAACGCACCGTGATGTGAAACCGTCGAACATCATTTTCGTGAAAGGCGTGCCGAAGCTTGCCGACGTAGGCCTCGTCGCCGCGGCGGGGCAGCGCACTTATGTCGGCACGGAGGGCTACGTCCCGCCGGAGGGGCCGGGCACGAGTTCGGCCGATCTATACTCGCTCGCGATGGTGCTGTATGAAATGCACACGGGAAAAGACCGGATGGATTTCCCGGAGCTTCCGACGAATCTGGAGATCCCTCCGACAGTGAACCGCGATGAATGGCGGGCTCTCAACGGGGTGATCTGCCGGGCTGGCTCGCCCGATCCCGGGAAGCGCTACGACTCTGCTCACACTTTCGCTCTCGCTTTGCGGGAAGTTCTCTCTTCCAACCTGCCCGGTGGTGGCAGAAAAAAAGGCGGGGGACTCAAGGTGTTCGTCACCCTTTTGCTCCTCGCTTTTTTTGCGGCGGCGGGATACGGCGGCTATTGGGTGTGGAAAGACACACAGTCCTTTGTCGATGAAAATGCAAACCTCATGGCTTCGAATGGGGAAGGAAAAGAGGAAGCATCTCCAAACGAGGTGGAGGTGAAAATTGATCCGGTTCCGCCGGAACCGAATGACGATGCTTCAAGTCTTGATCCTGACAAAAGGACAGAGGGGACTGATCCTTCCGTCGTGTCGGGAGAGGGCGACGAAGAGGTCGTGATTAACGATCCGGCTGAAAGCGACGGAAAAATGTCGGAGGACCAACGAGACGGTGATGATAAAGTCGCCCAGACTCCCGACGACGAAGGTGCCCCCGCCGAGTCACCCGGAGATGAACCAAAGGAAGACGGCAAGCCGCTCCTTGTCGCCAGTATCGTGACGGGCCAGCTGAAAATCATGAGCGAGCCTAACGGCGCGACGGTTTGGATTGATGGCAAAGAGGTCGCGCGAACTGAGACCTCTCCGTTAGAGTTCCCGATCGGAACGGTGGAACTCGTCCTGAAGCACCCTCGATACCGCGACACCCGCCGGGTCGTTGAGGTGACCGGGGACTTTCAATTAATCGAGGTGCCGATGATTCCTGACTACGGACCGATTACGGGGAACTCCTGGGTCAATTCGGTCGGGGTCTCTTTTGAACCTCTTGCCGATGGTGGTCATGTCATGTCGCAACTGGTCTCGACACAGCTCTTCGACACCTTCACGGAACTGGCAGGCCTCCAAATTCCACGGACCGGAAAAGAAGGGGTCGCGATCATGCTTGAACAGGAGGCGATGTGGAAATTTTGCGATTGGATGACCGCGCAGGACCGCACCAGTGGCTACCTTGCTCAGGATCAGTACTACCGCCCCGTCGATATTCTGCCTGAAGGTGGCGGCGAGATGTTCCGCTGCCGTACCGACAATCGTTTTGGCTCACTTCTCATCAATTCTGAGCCGCCCGGAGCGACCGTCACCGTGAATGGTCAGCGCTATCCTGATCTGACACCGATCACTGTTACGGATGTTAGGCTGGGGCCGTTCGAGGTTCTCTTCGAGCTGCCCGGTCATGCCAATAAGATCGATGTGGGAGAAATCACGGGTCCGGAAGCGATTGCGGTCGTGGAAACCCTGAATCGCGATGCCTCGATCATTTTCGGCGATTCGTGGACGAACAGCCTCGGCATGCCATTGATGCCGGTTGGCTCAATGATGGTTGCTCAACTTGAAACCCGGGTGAGCGATTTTCGTGAGTTTGTCACCGATTCGGGAATCGTCCAGATGCCGTCGTCAGGATTTCCCCAGGCCTTGAATCATCCCGTTACTTCCGTGACTCCGATGGAAGCTGCCGCCTTTTGCAACTGGCTGACTCTGCGTGAGCAACAGGCCGGTCTTATCCAGAGCAATCTCTATTACCGGCTCCCCACTGACCTTGAGTGGAGCCTCATGGCGGGCGAGGAGCCTGCAGCCGGAAGCACTCCGGAAGAACGGGGGCGCAATGCAGGGAATGGTTTTCTCTGGGGACCCGCCTGGCCACCTCCACTTCAAGCGGGGAACTACGCTGACCTTGCGGCGAGCTCGACCTTCGGCCAATACGTGATCGAAGGCTACAACGACGGCTTTGCCACAACCTCGCCCGTGGGTAGTTTTGCCCCCGGTCCCAATGGTCTCGCCGACCTCGGCGGCAATGTCTGGGAGTGGGTCAGTGATTCCTACAATAGCGGCGGGACGGCTCTCGGCGTGCTCCGGGGCGGCGGCTGGGACTCGCACGATCAAAATTTACTCCGCACTTCGTATCGGAACCCGGTGCCCACGGGAACTCGCCGTGGCTCTTACGGTTTCCGTTTCGTTCTGGTTCCAGTGGGAGAATGACCGCTGAATCCTGTTGAAAATCACGGGGGCGTTTCGATACTTGATGATATGATGCGCACTCCTATCCGTGAAGTTCTTCAGAGCGACTCCCCCGAGCCGGAAATCCTGATCGAAGGATGGGTGCGAACGACCCGCGACTCGAAAGCATTTTCGTTTATCGAAGTGAACGATGGCAGTTGCCTCGCCAATTTGCAGATTGTGGCAGATGCAACCCTGGAGGGATACGAAGAGTCTGTCATCCCGCTCACGACGGGTGCCTCGGTTTCGATTCGCGGCAAGGTTGTCGCGTCACAGGGAAAGGGGCAGAACTGGGAAATGCAGGCGACCTCAGTGAAGATGCTGGGTGCTGCGGAAGGCGACTTTCCACTCCAGAAAAAAGGGCACTCAATGGAGTTCCTCCGCTCGATTGCCCACCTCCGGCCGCGATCCAATCTCTTCGGTGCCGTCTTTCGTGTGCGCAGCCGCATGGCCTATGCGATTCATCAATTCTTTCAGGAGCGCGGTTTCGTCTACGTTCACACGCCCGTTATCACCGCCTCCGACTGCGAAGGGGCCGGCGAAATGTTCCGCGTCGTGACGATGGATGGAAAAGAGATCCGACTCGGCGATGAGGAATTTTTCGGCAAGCCGAGCTATCTCACCGTGAGCGGGCAGCTTGAGGGCGAGACCTTTGCCTGCGCTCTTTCTAACATTTACACCTTCGGGCCGACCTTCCGCGCGGAGAACTCCCACACCTCACGCCACGCTTCCGAGTTCTGGATGATCGAGCCGGAGATCGCCTTTTGTGACCTCGCCGCTGACATGGATCTCGCGGAAGCAATGATCAAACACCTCGTCAGTGATGCGCTCGAAACCTGTCGTGAAGACCTCGGCTTCTTTGACCAGTTTGTCGACAAAGGACTCATCGCCCGTCTTGAATCGGTGCGCGACAAAGCGTTCGAGCGGGTCACCTACACCGAAGCGGTTGAGATTCTTCAGGGGAGCGGTCAGAAATTTGAATATCCCGTCGAATATGGTCACAACCTTCAGTCTGAGCACGAGCGCTACTTGACCGAGACCCATTTTAAATGTCCCACGACGGTTTATAATTACCCGAAGGACATCAAACCTTTCTACATGCGTATTAATGACGATGGAAAAACCGTCGCGGCGATGGACCTGCTCGTCCCCGGAATCGGCGAGATCGTCGGGGGCAGCCAGCGCGAGGAGCGTCTCGACATTCTCCGCGCGAACATGAAAGCTCACGATCTCGATGAGGCGGACTATTCGTGGTATGTCGACCTTCGTCGCTATGGCTCGGTCCCGCATGCCGGCTTCGGCCTCGGCTTCGAGCGCCTCCTCATGTTCGTCACCGGCGTCGCCAACATCAGGGATGTGATCCCGTTTCCCCGCACGCCGGGGTCTGCTGAGTTTTAGCCGCGGGCGGAAGGGGTCTCGATCAGCTGAAGGCAGTAGAGAGGCTTGCGCTTCCAGCTTCCCTCGGTCGTTGATTCAGTTTTCTTCAATTCGAAGATGCTCCCGTCAGCGCAGAGGATGACGAGCTCACCTGTTGGCGTGGTGCGCAGCGCGCTGATTCCCCGGTCGGAGACAGGGCCGAGATCGAGAAGTTGAAGCTGACCATGAAGTTCAGGCTGGGAAACGACGAGGTCACCGGACTCGTTTGCGACGATGAGCCGTCCCGCGAGAGAGGGGAAGTTTTCACCACGGTAGATAACGTTCCCTGTATTCATGCCCATCGCCTGGGATCTCCGGTCGATCGAAAAGGTCGGGGCGGTCACGACCTCGGCAAGCTGGCTACTCGAAACGAGGCTGAAAAGACCGCTTCCATGAAGGAGATCCCACCCGAAGTGCTCACCACCGTATCCGCTGATATTCACCTTTTCGATACCGTTCTCTCCGGAATCTCCGATGCAGAGGTTCTGGAGAAAAGGATCAAAGGAAAGGCTGTGAGGAGCGCGAAGGCCGAAGGTCCAGAGCTCCGGGAGAGCATCGGAAACAAGCTGGAAAGGATTCGTTTTCGGGATGCCATATTTTCCGTTCACTGAATTGCGTCCCATCGGGTCGATCCGCAAAGTTTTTCCGTAGGCGTTTGAGAGAGAAGACGCATTTTTCGAGGTGCTGCGATTGTCGACCGCCATTTCGGAACCGTCACCGACTGCGAGAAAGAGATGGCCGTAGGGGTCAAAGGTGATGCTCGACACATTGTGCTCCCGACCGGGCTGGCTGAAGCGGATGACTTCGCGACGTTTGCCTTTGAAATTCGCCGCGTAAGGGAAATCGGTCTGATATTCGTAAAGCACATCCTGATGGGTCTCCAGGCCGAACCCGAACTGAGGAATAAAGTCAGGCATCGCTGAACGCGCTTTCTCCGCCACGACGACGTAGAACTTACCGAATCCGGGCCGCTCCCTCATGAGGAATTCAGGATGAAAAGCGATCGCGGAAAACCCGACTTCGCGCTCAGTCTGCTCGTTGCTCAAATCAGCATACTGAGTCGAGACCTTCATCGTCGTCCCTTCGTTGCCGATGCGGATTACTTTTCCGTCCTGCTGGAGGACATAGAGAACCCCGTAAGCGTCGCCGCTGATATCGACAGGAGACTGGGTTTTCGCGAGGAGTGAGGCCTCCATCGGAAGGTGGAGGCGACTTTCGACCGCAGGGATATGGATCGCTCCGCTGCGTCCTTCAAAGCCCGCTTTGCTGTCGGTCCCGGCGAAGAGGAAGTAGGCAACCATTCCCACTCCTGCTGATACCACGAAAAGACTGAGCTTTGAAAAGAGGGAAAAAAACAGGGAAGTCATGTGCGGAATCTCGAATTTTCATAATTAATAGTCGTTTTTGATAAAATTTTCAAGAATGAAACGCTGTTTTTTCAAAAAAACCGCATTTTGCCCCGATATGGCGGAAATCACGGATGTTCCGGGGTGACTGCGCGAGTCTCGCGTGAAGAAAGCGCGATCATCTCTCCGAAACCATCTTCAACGAGCGGGGACGCTCGTCGCTGCCTTGGCCTGCGCGAAATGCCGACCCGGCTCGCGATCAGGAAAGATGGAAGCGCCAGGGCAGGAGATCACCGAAGCGGATGACTTCGCCGCGGTAGAGAAATTCGTTTGAAGACCCCGCATCGAGGAGGACGAGGGTCTCGTCGTCGGCGAATTCGGACATCACCTGGCGGCACATTCCGCAGGGCGACCGGGATTCGATGGGTTCTTCCGACTTCGCATCGGTCGTGATCGCGATGACTTGAAGCTTCTGAGCCCCGGCTGCGACCGCGCTGAAGAGAGCAGTGCGCTCCGCACACATCGTGGCGCCGTAGCTCGCATTCTCGACATTGCAGCCACTGAAGATTTTACCATCGGCCCATGCCGCTGCCCCGACGCGGAACTTAGAGTAGGGAGCGTAGGCGTTTTCCTGAGCGTCGCGGGCTTGCTCCATCAGCGCGTCGAATCGAGTCGGGTCTTCGACCTGAAAATCTCCGACGAGGGTCCAGAGGCCGTTTTCAGATCGAATCGTCGAGCTATTCATCAGGAAAGTCCCATCACGTTTTCTACCAGCATTCCCTGAACTGCTGAGTAGAGCTCGTATTGGGCAAAAATGAGGAGGCGCTCCCGATCCGCGTGGTCCGCCTGCTCAAGGCGCAGCATCATGCGCTCCTCTGCGGAGGAAAGATCATATTCCTCGTTCATGAGGAGCCGGGCCTGATTCAGCGTGCTATACCATGCCTCGGTATTTTCGCGCCGGATCGTGACTTTCCGCAGTTCGGGGAGATCGTCTTTGATCAGCTCATATTGCTCCGGACTGAAATATTCCTCCATCGAAACGAGCTCGGCCGCTTCAAGATCTCTTTCGACGACTTCCCGGGCTTCTCTGAAGGTGGATTCGATTTCCGGCTGCACGAACTCGTTCCAGTCATCGACCGAGTTCAGGGTATCCTCGTCAGCAAGGGAATCCGGGGAAAGCGGGGAGGGGTAAAGCCGCGCCCTCGTCGTCTCGCTGAATTTTTCACCTGCCGCTGTTATCGGCAGTTCCGCGACGAGGTGCCATTCGGCCGGAGAAAGAGCATCGAGGGCCCAGTAGTCTTCAGTGAGTTGAAATCGCATAGCGAAAATGCCTCTTCGGCATGGGGTTCTATTCAATAACGCTGCCGGCAGGGTTTCGGTTCGTCACGGACGCATCATATCACGAAATTGCCCATCGCCATAGAAGAGGAAGACAAATTGGCTCGCTTTACAGTCGGGAATGACATTAAATACTCCTCGTAGAGATTCCTCTCATGTTTGAAAATTAACGCAGATTTACAATTTGAGTTTGCGAAATTCAAAAAGAATGGGAATCTATTTTGAAAGTTCGTGCGACTAAAAGGGTTTTATTGTCTAATAATTATGAAATCTATAATAAATTAGTTGCGCGAGGTGTTTTAGCGTGATTTATTTATAATCACTCTCAGTAAATCTAAAATCGCTTGGAGGTAATATTATGCAAATATCAGAAGAAACAGCGGCCGTAGAGCCCAACGCAGATCGTTTGGCGGACTTTATTATGTTCGCCCAGCGTTCCTTTCTCCTCGACTTGTCGAAGGAGCTAAACAAAGGCAACGTATCGTACGCCCAATTTTTCCTGTTGGGATATCTAGCCAACGAGGACTTTCTCACCATGACAGACATCTCTAAGAAGATGGGTCATTCCACCGCTGCGGCGACTGGATTGGTGGATCGCCTTGAGAAGCTTGGATATGTTCAACGTCTTCACGCAGCTGATGATCGCCGTAAAGTCATGGTTCAGATTACCCGCAAGGGAATCGAGATGGTGACTCGCCTCCGCAACTCGATTGCAGAGAGCATTTCGGACATCATGGCTGCGCAAGAGAACGGGACTGAAGAAGACATTCAGCCCATCTATTCACAACTGCGAGAGTTCCTGGCATCCCGATAAGCGCTGAATTCAAAGCTTCCCGAAGCTTTGAATAACACACGAAACACACCTTTCAGCCTTACCTGGAAACCGAACACCACCGATATTTAAGCGAATTTTAGTAGCGCTCCCGGTTTAACAGCCGGGAGCGTTTTTTTTTACCGGCTCAAGGGCTGAGACGTGAAATACTCCACTCGTCGCCCGTCGGCGAATAGATGAAACGGTCGTGCTTGCGCCCCGGCTGTCCCTGCCAGAACTCGACCGTGACCGGCTCGAGGTGGTATCCACCCCAGAAGTCGGGAAGGGGAACACAGTTCGGCGTCCCGTCATCGGGAAATTTGGCTTCGAACTCTTCGGCCCGATTGGAGAGCCAATCCCGATCCGGGATCTCGTGGCTTTGCTGAGAGGCCCATGCTCCGATGCGGGCATCGTAGGGCCGGGAAAAATAATAGGCCTCGGAGTCGGCGTGAGACGTTTTTGAAACCTGTCCCCGCACATGAACCTGGCGTTCGAGCTCCTTCCAGAAAAAGAGGACGGAGGCCCCGGGGTGGTTCGCAATTTCCCGTCCCTTCCGGCTTTCGTAATTGGTGTAAAAGGTCACCCCGTTTTCGCCGAAATCTTTCATGAGCACGGTGCGGGCGTTTGGAATTCCATCCCCGCCGAGGGTGCAAAGCGTCATCGCATTGGGCTCGCGAATTTCGGATTTCACGGCCTGATCGAACCAAATTGCGAATTGTTCAATCGGAGACGCCGCGAGGTCGCTGCGGCTCAGGGTGCCGGCGCGGTAGTCCTGTCGCATTTTGGCGATGGTTTGCTGAATGGAGTCACTCATGAATGTCGTGGGTCATTTGGGATTATTTACGATGGATCGATTCGGCGGGGCAGGCAAATATTTGGTTGAAGCGCCTTTCTTAAGGATGTCTTCTGGAGCGGACCCGCCCTTGCATCATGCCACGAGACCAAACATCACACCTTGAACGCACCCTCTTCGAGCAGAGTGCAATCCGTGCCCGGGTCGCAGAAATGGGTCAGGCCATCACTGATGATTACGATGGCGGCCCGCTCTCGGTCATCACCGTTCTGCAGGGTGGCATCCTCTTTATGGCGGACTTGATTCGGGAAATTAATCTCCCACTCCAGCTCGATTCGATCTCAGTGGCAAGTTATCACGGGGCGACCACGAGTTCCGGCGAGGTCACTTTTCATCAGACGCGGATGCCGGAGGTGGGGGGAAGGGACGTTCTCATTCTCGACGATATCCTCGACACCGGCCGAACCCTCGCCGCGATTCGGCGCAAGCTGGAGAATGAGTGCTCGCCGCGCTCGATTCGCTCTGCGGTCCTGCTTTCGAAAAAAGTGGAACGCGCCGTCGAGGTCGAGGCGGACTACATCGGTTTCGAAGTGGGGAACGAATTTGTCGTTGGCTACGGTCTCGACTATCGGGGCGAGTATCGGAACCTTCCCATGATTGGAGTTCTCAAACCTGAATTTATCGATTCCTGAATGAATATTACGGTTCTCTTTTTCTCTCTTTTTCGTGAAAAGACCGGGGTCAACGAGCTGTTCCTCGAACTCGATGAGATCGACGCGACCGTCGCGGAGGCGCTCACGAAGCTCTTCGAATCCTACGAAGGGTTGCGGTCGTGGGAGAATAAGATGCTCATTGCGGTGAACTGCGAATATGCCGATGGCACCGCCGTGCTTCGAGACGGAGATGAGCTCGCCTTGATGCCGCCGGTGCAGGGAGGGTAAAGGAAGCCGGATTTTGCGCTTTTCCATTTTCCCCGGAAAGGTAGACTCCCTTCGAGACGAACAAATGGGCACCTGGTTTTACACAGACAACGCAGCGAACCAACAGGGTCCAGTCGATGAGTCAACCCTCTTAGGTCTCAGCAAAGAGGGGGTAATTTTCGCGAGCACTCTCGTTTGGGAAGAAGGCATGGACGTTTGGACCCGCTGGATCGAACTGGCTGCGGACTTTTACCCCCGCGATGGCGAGGGAAGCGAAATCAAGCTCGGTGTCTGCGCACAGTCGGATCGCGTTTTTCCGGTCGCTGAGATGCTGCCCTATGGAGCAGCCCTTATCGGAGCGGATGAGAAAGAGACCTTTGTGCAGCATCTCCTCGAAAAAGGAACCACCGGGATCGAAGACGCGACCGGGCAACGCTTCGAATACATTGGATTCTGGTGGCGGGCTCTTGCCTCATTCCTCGATTATCTCATCAAGATGGTGCCGACCTGGATCTGTATGATCCCTTACTACATCGTCGTTTTCACCGGGGGGCTCGAAGGACTTGAGGGCGATCCTTCGACCGACGCCATTGTCGCGATGGCGGTCTCGAACGGCATCGGGATGTTGGGCATCCTCGGGGTGAGCATCTTTTACGAAACCTGGATGGTCGGGAAGTATGGCGGCACCCTCGGCAAATCCATCATCGGGGCAAAAGTGATCAAACCCGACGGGTCAAAGCTCACTTACAAGCAGGCCTTTCTCCGCTGGCTTGCGAAAAAGCCGCTGAACTACCTCCTCTTCTGGTTTCCGGTGATGCTGGGGTTTGGCCTTCTTATTGGCACGACGATTGCCGCTTCGAGCGAAGCAAGGGGGGGGGCGACCTTGGGGGCTGCCGTGATCGGGGGCCTCGTCGGTTGCGTTATTGTCTCCATTCTCGGGAGCGGCGTCTACTGGATGGCCGCCTTCGATCCTGAAAAGCGGGCCCTGCACGACCGCGTTGCCGCGACTCGCGTCGTGAAAAAGTAGCGTGACGACTTCATGAAATTCGAATCGAGAGAAGCCCTCCTCCAGTGTCCGACCTGTCGGAATGTTCTCAGCGTAAACCGCGAGGTCATGGCGCTCGAAGACAAGTGTCCCGTCTGTCAGAGTGCGGTCGATATCCGGGTTTTCCCGAGGCTGTTCCGGGAACAGGTTCGTCAGATCGATACTCAAATCGCCGATGAGACTGAGTCCTCCTGCACCTTTTTTCCGGAGCTGAGAGCGGAGAAGGTTTGCGACGAATGCGGCTGCCTCATGTCGGGCAAAGCGACCATCGTCTGGAGCGACAAAGAGGTCTGTCTGCCTTGTCTCTATCGCCTCCGCGAAGAGGAAAAGGCCCCTGCCTTTTTGCCGAAGGCCGCGCTTAATGACAACCGGGCGCTCGCCCTCGTGACCCTGCTCGCTCCGTTGAGTTTGATCACCGCTCCGCTGGCGATGTTCCTCCTTCTTAAAAATCGCAAAAAGCGAAGTTCTCTCTTTCCGCGAGGACGCTGGCGCTGGTGGACCGCGATGGTTCTTTCGATTGGATGGATTGTCGCCTGGGTCGCGATTCTTGTCGCCTGGACGTCCCTGATCTTGGAGGAGTTGAGCTGAGTCCAGCGGAGGCCCCAGCAGGCAGCATTGAGCGTCCCGCGCGCAGTAAAGTTGCGTTCATTCCAAAAACCAACTCCCCACAAAAAAAGCCCCGGATTTCTCCGGAGCTTTCTTTGAAAATGGATATCGAGTCGGCTCAGGCTTTTGCTTTGCCCACTTTGCACTGTCCCTCGAGGGAGGCGCCTTCCTCCATTTGGAGGCTGATGGTGCTGACCGAACCGGTGATGACCGAGGTCGGGGAAAGGCGGCAGGAGTTAAAGCTTCCGCTTCCGTTCACTTTGCCTTCGATGACGGCTTTCTCAGCTTTGAGGTCGCCTTTGACGGAGGCGTTCTGCCCGATCGTGAGACTTCCTTTGGAGTTGATATTGCCGGTGATTGCCCCGTCGAAAATAAGATCGGTGGAACAATTCAGATCTCCTTCGATCTGGATGTCGCTAGATAGATGACTGCTCACGTGATGAAATCGTTTGGATTCGAATAGTAAAGTCTCGCAATCGACTGAAGCCGACCCAAGCACATCCGGAATTTAGCGTCTAAATGTCAGGATGTTGAGTCTTTTTTTTAAAATCTGGCGGGAGGGCCCTTAAGAGAGGTCGGAAGTAGCGGGGGTGCGGCTTGAAAAACGTGGGGCTTCCGGTATTCTTTGCTATGCTTTTCCGGACCGGAGAGGCTATTTTCCCGGGGCGGAAGGTGTCGGCAACTTTATGGCGGAAAACATGTTATCAAATCGGCCGGTCTACGGTCGTACGTTTCACACGGCGATGTGGACGATTGGTTTGGTCGCGGCGGCCCAGCTTTTTGCGGTGATTCGCGCGGTGATGACAAGGCCGAGCAGCCCCGAAATGCGGATGACAGACGTGGTTTCCTCGCTTCCTCCGCGGCCATTTCAGCAAATGCAAGCGGTGCCGGAAGCAGTGACGCAACCTGCCTTGACCCAAAATCAGGGGATTCCGTCGGCGGGAAGCACAATTGTCAGCGGGGAAGTGGAGACTCCGATGGTAGGGATTTCACCGGGATTAACTCAGGGCGAATCGGTCCAGATCCCTCGAAACATCGGGGCGAGTCGATCAATGGCGGCCCCTGCGACGACCAATCCTCTCCCGGGGCCGACTTTCTTTGGCCCGTCCGATACCGCGGGGCCGACTTTGTCGGAATCGCTTTCGACGGCGGCGTTCGACACGGAAAAAATTCAGGATCCGATTTTGGAGAGGCTTGTCTCGGCGGGGGAGGAGCTCCGCGCGGCGGGAAATATGCCAGGAGCATTGCAGGCTCTTCGCGAAGCAGAAGCGGCCCTCCCGGAGCATCCGCGGATTCTCGGCGAAATGGCGGCGACCTTCAGTCAGATGGGGCTGGATGAAAAAGCCACGGTCTACTGGGAGAAAATTCTCTCTCTCGGTGCGATTCGCGGTGGTCCCTATCATGAACTGGCGGAGCGGCAACTGCGAGGGGAGCAGGCACCGACTTCGGGAGCGACCGGACAGGTCATGCAGATCGGGGAAGTGAATGTGACGGAGCGGCCCCCGGACGATGCCGGGCAGAAGGTCTCTCTCCGCATCGTCGTCGATGCGGATCCGGCAAATAAGCTGATCGGTTCAGAGATGTCGCTTCTCGTCTACTTTTACGACATCGTCGATGGAGAAACGGTCGATCCCTCGACGGCGGATACTTCCTACGATTACACTTCAAAGGAATATGATTGGCTCGACGGAGGCAAAGAGGAAATCGTGGTCGATTACCGGCAACCGGTCTTTTCCGAGGAGGAATTGCGCGAGCTGGGGGAAAGAAGATATTACGGATACGTGATTGAGCTGTATTATCAGGACAAGTTGCAGGATAGAATAGAGATGCCGGAGGAACTGAGCCGCTTTCGAATGGAGGCACCGGAGGAGCCGGCCTCGATCGGGCCCGAGAATGCCCTCTTCCCGGAGACGCCCAATTTTTAGAATCGTTTGTTCATGTCACAGGAAGTCACCATTTTATTGATCGATCCGGTTGCGGAAGATCGGGCCGCGATCCTTTCAATTCTGAAGGAGCGGGCCACCACGGTCATCGAAGCCGCGAGCGCGTCTGAAGCGTGGGACAAGGTAAAAGACCTGCGGCGGCTCACGATGATGATAGCCGGGATCGATGCCGCGACCGGCGAAGAGATCCTCGATCTCCGGGACCATCTCCACATCGAAATCGGTCTTTTTCCGTCCATGATGTGCAGTCGTGAAGACATGACCGCCTTTTACCCGAGGGTCATGGAAGTGGATCGTCTCTTTTTTAAACCGGTGAACCGCGGGGTCTTGCTGGAATGGTTTGAGTCGGCAACGCAACCGGCGGGCGAAATCAGGGCGGCAACTCAGAGTGCCGACACGGGGCCGGTGAGCGCTCCGCCTCCGGAAATCGAAACCGCTCCTGCCGCAGAGGAAAGCGAGATGACGATTCAGCCGCACGAGACCGCTCCGGTGCAGTTGCCCGAAGAGGCCCTCTCGGTCGGAACGCGACTCGGAGACTACAAGCTGCTTCGCGAGATTCAGCAGGATGCCAATTTTGCGCTCTTTGAAGCCGAGCAGACTTCGATCGGGCGGAAGGTCGCGCTGAAGACACTCTACCGGAAGCATCGCAAAGACATTCGCTGGGTTCAGGGTTTCGTGAATGAAGCGAGCGCCCGCGCTTCGGTGAATCATCCCTCGATCTCTCTCGTGTATGAATGTGACCAGGAACTCGGGGTCAATTTTTACACCCTGGAGTTGGTTGATGCGCCAAGTCTCGCTGACCTCGCCCGCCGCCGTAGTGAACTGGACGAGTCGGTCCTCTGGAAAATTCTCGAGGCCTGTTCCGGAGCGCTGATTTATCTGCGCGACAACGGAATGTCTCACCGGCTCATTTCAGCGCAGAATATTCTCATGCTAAAAGGGGGGCAACCCCGGATTGCGAACCCGGTTCGTGGCCGGGGCGCTGCACTCACGGTCGAGGAGGAGCGTCAGCAGATGGAGTTGCTTGCTGACGCAATCGCTCCGTTTCTGAAAAGCAGCGGAGGGGATCCTCAATTGCATCTCCTCGTCGAGCGGCTCGGGTCGGATCGAATTGATGCGGTGAACTCAATGGACGGACTGAACCGCGTGCTTTCCCCCAGCGATCCCGAGGAAGACCTTACCGGTGCTGAAATCGCGAAGTTGAACGAGCAGAAAACAGATCGCACCGCTATCCTTGTGGGGAGTGGTTTCGGTTTGCTCATGCTTGCAGGTTTTGGAATCGCCTACTTTTTCCTCGGGGGAAAACCTGAGGTGCGGGATCTCAGCGCTCTTTCAAAAATCCCGACAGGGATGTTCCCCTATCAGCAGGGGGAAGAGGTTGAGACAACTGAGTTCTGGATCGGTCAGTATGAAGTCACGATCGCCGAATATGCGGCGTTTCTCGATGACCTCTCGCAGAATCCAGGCAAAGAGAAGAAGATCGCGCATCCTGACGAACCGGCTTCAAAGGTCACCTACAAGCCGGAGAAGTGGGACGAAATTTACGAAAAAGCTCAAAAAGGTGGCAAATTCTACGGCGGGAAAATTGATCCCAACTGTCCTGTGATCGGGGTTGATTGGTGGGATGCCAATGCCTACGCCAAGTGGCGCGGAGGACGGCTCCCGACTGAGCAGGAGTGGGAGAAATCGGCGCGCGGTCGATCCGGTAATCTCTTTCCGTGGGGCAATGACATCCAGCCGGCGAACTTCAATTCCGGGCTCGACCACGAAACGACGGAGATGACTCGCGAAGCTTCGGTCGATGGGTATCGCTTCTGGAATCCGGTCGATGCGATTCCGGCGGACGAGAGTCGTTACGGGGTCATTGGACTCGCGGGGAATGTGAGCGAGTGGACCGCGACGAGTGACATCCACCCTGATTCGCCGGACAAGCAGGTTCCGATCAAACGGGGCGCATCGTTTGCGACGAAGTCTGGATTTGAGCTGACGGCCCGCCGTGCTGCCGAATCGGCTGAGGAACGGAACTTCTGGACCGGCTTTCGCATTGCCTCTGACCGGGAGAATCCGAAAATCATCGCTTCCGGCGGGGCGCCGGCGGCAGCATTGCAGGAGGAATAGTTTTGCGTAGCGTCGAGGCACAGCGAGCTGACGAAAAAGCTAATCCGGCCCGCCGTTGGTATGCCATCCCGAGGAGTCGGGCCATGGTTTGCGATCTTCTCCATTTCGAGCGGGAGGTGCCCACCTTTCCTCACTCACGGGAGATCAAGCTCACGGCAATTGATGAAGCTCGGCGGAGCCTGCCCTCGCGGGTCTCGTGGACGGTCATCTTTATCAAAGCATTCGCTCTCGTCGCGAAAGAGCACCCGGTTTTGAGGCAGGCCTGGATCAAGTATCCTTTTCCGCGTCTTTACCAAAACCCCGATAGCGTTGGTTACCTGCCGATCAAGCGGACTCACGGGGATGAGGAATGGCTCTGTTTTGCTCCCTTCAGTCGGCCTGAGCACAAGCCTCTCGATCAGCTTCAGGCGCGTCTTGAGACTTATCAAAGCGAGCCGGTCGATGAAGTGTTCCGAACGCAATACCGCTCGGCTTTCATTCCAACGTTGGTGCGCCGTCTCATCATCGGCTCATGGTTCCGTTGTTTCGCAAAGAGACGGGTGAAACGGATGGGGACCTTCGGAATCACCACCGTTTCGAGCCGCGGGGCGGAGATTCAGTATCCTCCCGGCGTTCACACGACGACGATAACCTATGGTCCGATGGACGAATCAGGGAAGTCCTGCGTCACGTTTCACTATGACCATCGCCTCATGGATGGATGGTTCATCGCGGAAATGCTCGAGGAGCTGGAGCGGGTTCTGAATGGCGAGATTCTCGAAGAGCTGCGAGGGCTTCGTTGATCAAATGCCTTCTCCCTGCCACGGGATCTGATTGAAAACCGCGGTCAGTTTCTCTGCCCGTCGCGGATTTGAGCTCCCGACCCAGCCGATGCGTCCGCGAAGATGGTTTTTGAAATCGGGATGGGCCGAGTGGTTTTGGCTATCCGGCCCTGTCTTGACGCAGTTTTTGAGAATGGCTTTGAGTTGATCGTAATCCCGTCGGGTCACGTTCGGTTTTTCATTGAGAACAAGTCCGCCTGCATGTTGACGCTGACTGGCGTGCATGAACCGGGTTTTACGGAGGTTGGCCTGGAATCCTTCCTCAATGATGATCCCGAGCGCGGCGAAGTAAAAAGAGCGGGCCTTGCGGCGAAAATGATCATCTCCGCTGAAGAGCAGATCGTCGGCGTAGCGGGTGTAGTCGGCGCCGGCGGAACGAGCGAGACCGGATAGTCGGCAATCGAGCCGGAAGGCGCAAAGATTGGCAAGCGCCGGTGAGGTGGGCGCTCCCTGAGGAAGATGGGGTTTGAGGAGTCGGCGGACTGCATTGGCTTCGAGACCGGATTCTCTTGCAGAATCGGCGGCCGTGGCGTGGGTCGTGAGGGCGGCCAGCAAGATGGCGACCCGCTCGGGATAGCCGGCGGTCATGAAGACCCGGATTACTCTGGCGGCTCTGATCCCTGGAAAAAAATCTTCGAGGTCCAGTTTCAAGACGATGCGTTTCCGGCAATGGGGGGTGACGAAGTCGAAAATCGACTTGCCCTGTTGAAACCCCACCGCCGAATCGTGTGGCGGAATTCGTTCGAGAAGTTCCGAAAGCAGAAAGTGCTGAGTTTGCTTCAGGAGGGGCTTGGGGATTTCGATGAGGCGCTTTCCATTTCCAGATCGTTTCGGATGCCAGCGGTAATGATAATGATCGGTCTTCCGGTAGGACTTTTCGGTGAGCCAGCCGAGATCGTCGGGGTGAAGTTCGAGCAATTTGGCAGTTTCCTGGAAGTCCAAAAGCGGGGGCAAACCGCAGTTCCGGAGCGACGGCGATGCTGGATGCATCTTCGGAGCAGGTACATCGAGGAGATGCGCGACGACGACGGAGGGCCGCTTTTTTAGTTCCAAAGCATGAAGAAATGCAGCGGAATTCCCGATTTCTGCTTCGATTTCGCGCTGCCTTGGTCGCGGTTTTTCGCAAAAAGCCTCTTCCAGCTCTTGCGCGAGAAGCTTCATCCAGCGGGGCGTGCGACCCGGCGAAACTATTCGGGCGCAGCGGATGAGATCACTTTCGGTGAAGTCGCTCACGGCGAAGGCCTTCGCGAGCGTTCGAATGATCATTTCCCGCGTCATGGCAAGGCAGCAGCGGGATTGCCACCAACGATTCCGGTCTGCTCATGGGCGGTTCTACTGCGTGCTGTAGTTACGCCCATGACTCGATTTGGTTTGGTGAGGTGATCCCCCGGGGTAACCCCGGAGAGACAGTCCGATCATAATGACCCGCCTGTCAGCTTGGATGGCAAAAGCCCGCTGCTGTGCCGGGCATTATCGGAAAAACACGCCGCTCATGCAAGCCTGCGGAGCAATTTCAATCGTGAATTCCACTGGCTGCGGCAACGACCTCGCCGAATTCTTCGTTGAAATATATCACCATGGGGCGGCAGCAGACTTCACAATCGTAATCGACCTCGCTGGGAGTCTCCTCCGGAGGCGGTAGCGGCACGTCAAAGAGTTCGAAGCAGGTTGGGCAGGTCACCGGATAAACATCCATGGAAAACTCTACGACGGAACGCCTTCTCGCGCCCCGTAAAATCGCTTGTGATATGAGCAAAACCCCTTAAATTTCCGCCCCCCGCTCCGGAAGGCGCTTCTCGTTGGAGTGGGGACAGAATTTGAGAAGCAATACCGGAAGGCCAATTAACCAATTAACTAACTTAAAAATTACCCATGGCAGCCACTATCATCCCTAAAAATCTTGAGCTCTTCGCTCAGATTGAAAAATCCTTTCACTCCCACCGCGAGAATTCCATCGTGAACGGGAGTATCATCGAGATCCGACCCCAGGTGGTCGTGGTCGATATCGGTGCCAAGTCCGAGGGCGTTATCGCCATTTCGGAATTCGAAGACGAAGAGTTTGCGGTCGGCGACGAGATCGAAGTCCTCCTCGAAAAGCTCGAGAACGACGAGGGCATGGTTGTCCTTTCTAAAGAGAAGGCGGCTCACAAGCAGAACTGGGACAAGATCGTTAAAGTCTACGAAGACGGCGGCCTCGTTAAAGGTAAGGTCAAGTCGGTTGTCAAAGGTGGCCTCATGGTCAACGTCGGCGTCGAGGCGTTCCTTCCCGGGTCTCAGATCGACATTATTCCGCCGAAGGATCTCAACGAGTATGTCGGCAACGTTTACGAGTTCAAGATCGTCAAGGTCAACGACATCCGGAAGAACATTGTTCTGAGCCGCCGCGAGGTCATCGAAGCCGAGCGTGCCGAGCAGCGCGCTGAGTTCCTCGATTCCGTCAAGATTGGCGACAAGGTCGAAGGTCTTGTCAAGAATATCACCGATTTCGGTGCCTTCATCGACCTTCAGGGCATGGACGGACTTCTCCACATCACCGACATGAGCTGGGGACGCATCAACCACCCGAGCGAGATGCTCATCATTGGGCAGAAGGTCGCGGTGGTTATTCTCGATGTCGACAAGGAGAAAGAGCGTGTCTCTCTTGGTTACAAGCAACTCCAGAGCAACCCATGGGAAGCGATCGAGTCGAAATTTCCTATCGGTCAAGAAGTCGCCGGTCGCATCACCAAGCTGGTTCCTTACGGAGCTTTCGTGGAGATCGAGCAGGGCGTCGAAGGCCTCATCCACGTGTCCGAGCTATCCTGGACCAAGCGCATCACCCGCCCAAGCGACGTGCTCACGCTCGATCAGGAAATCAAAGCGGTGGTCCTTGCGATCAACACCGACGAGCAGAAGATTTCCCTCGGAGTTCGCCAGCTCGAGCCGAATCCATGGGACGAAGTCGAGACCCGCTACCCGATCGGAACGACGATCAAAGGCGAGATCCGCAACCTCACTCCTTACGGGGCTTTCGTAGAGCTCGAAGATGGAATCGACGGCATGATCCACGTCTCCGACCTCAGTTGGACACGCAAGATCAATCACCCGAGCGAAATCCTCAAGAAAGGCGAAGTGGTCGAAGCCGCTGTCCTCGAAATCGACAAGACGAACCAGCGCATCAGCCTGGGCGTCAAGCAGCTTGAGAACGATCCATGGAGCGAAATCGACGGCCGGTTCAAGGTTGGCGATCTCGTCAAGGGAACGGTCGCGAAGATCGCGAGCTTCGGTGCTTTCATCCAGCTCGAAGATGATATCGACGGCCTCGTTCACATCTCGCAGCTTAGCGAAGATCACGTTGCCAAGGTGAAGGATGTCATCAAAGTCGGCGACGACGTTGAGGCTCGTGTCATCAAGGTCGACAAAGTCGAGCGACGGATCGGTCTTTCGATCAAAGCCGCAGAATACTCCGAAGAGCAGCTCAAGAAAGAGACTGCCGCCTTCGATGCGCTTCGTCCAAGTTCCGACCTCGTGGGTCTCGAGCAGGCGTTCAACCTCGCAAGCGAGGAATGGCGTCCGGGTGGCGAAGAGGAAGCTGCCGAAGACGAAGATTAATCGTTCCAACAAGTTCGGGGATTCCCCCGCAACTGACTATTTCCAAAGAGCAGGGCGAAAGCCCTGCTTTTTTGGTTTTCAGGGGTGACGATTTCTTCTAAAAGATGGTCACACGAAGCGACTTGGCGAAAATAGCTTTTAGAGGCACCTTAAGGAGCTTCCACACTCGTCTACTCTTTTGATCTCTCCTGCCATGGTTGAGAAAATAGAAAGAGTGATGAAATCAGTCGCATGAACCGGGAAACCACCAGGATAGACTTGCCTCCGGCAAGAATGATCAAGAGCCGTCCTCCGCGGATCCCCGCGTGGGTCTGGGTGGTCATGGTTCTCGTGGCGCTTTCGGTCGGTGCCGGGGTGGGACTTTGGATGGGACAAGAATCCGAGCCTGTCGTTGAGGCTCCGGCGACAACGGTGGATCGCGAAGCAGTGAGTCTGAAAATTGATGCGGCGAGAGTAGCCGTGAACGAAGGGAACTGGCTTGAGGCGCGGAGGCTTTTTGAAGAAGTACGCCAAATCGAACCCGATAACGCGGTCGCAATGGCGTCACTGCCCTTGATTGACCGACGGCTTGATGAAGCGCGGGGCAGTGTGCGAATCGAGACGAAACCCGCAGGTGCCAGCGTTGTCGTCGACGGCGGTGGAAAATTTGAGAGTCCGGTTACGATTCAAAACCTTCCTCTCGGAAAGCATCGGATCTCGATTTTGAAAAACGGATTCGAGCAGGTCGAAAGGGAATTCGAGCTGCGTGAAGAGACGACTCTGGAACTCGCGATGATTGAGCTGGCGAAAACAGCCGGTAATCTTCAAGTCGTGAGTGAACCGAAAGGCGCGGAGTTTAAGCTCCTCAAGACGATTGAAAATAATCAGAAGAAGCTCGTTGAAATCGGAAGTACCCCGGCCTTGATCGAGCAGCTCGACCCGGGTGACTATGAAGTGCTGATGGCTGTTGAAGGCTGGCCCGAATATTCAGAGCGGGTCAGGGTCGAAAATAATCGAAAGACTTCGGTTTCTGCTGTTTTTGCGCAGGGAGGTCTCCAGGTGAAAAGCGATCCTTCCGGGGCGGAAGTCTGGATTCAAACCGGCGAAGAGTCTCAGCGGAAAGTCGGCACGACGCCGTTGAATATTGAAGAGATTCCTGTCGGGCAGCATCGAATTGAGCTTCGCTACGAGGACTGGGCTCCGATCTCGCGAACGGTCGAGGTGACTCTCGGCGTCACCGAGGTCTTTGAATTTTCCTGGGAAAGAGCGCTCGTCTCTTTCGAAAGTGCCCCTCCCGGAGCCGCCGTATTCTTGAAAAATAAGCGACTGGGAAACGGGCGGGAAGTGACGCCGTTTCAGATGGAGCTGCCTGAGGGGGACTACCTCTTCACCGCTCAGCATGAGATGTTGGGTCGGAAGCAAACGGGTAAATATGTTGATGCCGAAGCCGGCAGCAACGCGGTGAATTTCGATTTCGATTTTGGCTCCGTGACGCTGACGAGCGAGCCCTCCGGTGCGGCGGTGCTTTCGGCCGGGGTTCCGATAGGGATGACCCCGCTGACGTTGCCGGTGGTCCCGCCCGGCGCGCTCTTCTATGAATTGCGGAAGGATCAGTATCGGAGCACGGAGGTTTCAGGAAATCTCGAAGCCGGCGGTGCCCTCAGTTTTTCGACGACGCTGACCTATGAGTCAACGCCTGTGGCGAGTCGGAATTTCACCAACGGTCTCGGCCAGCAGTTTGTCTGGATCGGTCAACTGGGCGGTTGGGTTGCTGCTCATGAAACGACGCAAAAGGACTATGAACGAGTCACGGGGAGCAATCCGAGTTATTTTCCGGCTCCGAATCATCCGGTCGATAGTGTTAACTGGTATGAGGCAACGAAGTTCTGCGAAGGACTCACGGTGCAGGAGCAATCGCTTGGAAATCTTCCGCCCGGCTTTCGATATCGCCTTCCGACGGATCAAGAGTGGTCCGTTTATGTCGGGAATCAAAAACTCGATGGCGCGATCTCCAGTCTTTTTGATCGAAAGAAGTCCACTGCTCCGGTCGGTTCGCTCGCGCCGAATGAATACGGCATTTACGATGCCCGCGGCAATGTCTGGGAATGGGTTACGGACTGGTATTCGCAGACGATTTTGAACCGGATTCGGAAAGAAGGCGCGACGCCGGTTCCCGAGTGGGTCGGCACGGATCGGAAAGTCCTGCGTGGCGGAGCCTGGAACCGGTCCTCATCGTTTGACCTTGAGGTCGCCAACCGCATGGTCGCCCGACCTTCAGCCGAAGACCGCTACGATGTCGGATTCCGCGTTGTCCTCATGCCGGCTGAGTAGGGGATAGCTTGGAATGTGTGGCCCGCGCGTCCGGCGGTTTGAGCTGCCTCTGACCGCAGGAATTACGATCCTTCGACTTCAGCGCACACGCTGCCAGCTGAGTTACTTAACCTCAAAATTCTGAATCAGCTCCGGCGGCACTTCGGCTCCGGGGCGGTAGTGAAAAACCCGGTTCGCTTGAGCCGAAGGATCCCGTGCGGCATAGATCGCGATCTCGATTTTCGGTGACGCACCTGCTGCATTTTCGAGAAGCTTTGCCGTGAGGCGGATTGTGTTTTGTCCCGGCCTAACCCCTCCCATGACGAGTTCGGTCGTTTTTATGTTGCTGAAAGAGCCGGAAGCGTGGCCGTTGACCTCGACCGTGACTTCATACCCCGTCGCATCGACCCAGACCTCGGCGATGAATTCCGGAGTGTTGACTGGCTGGGGAATCGGAGGCAATTGCGGGGTCGGCTGAAACTCCACGCCGCTCAGGAACGAAAAATCGGAATTACGGATCTGGAGAAGCAATTCCGGGTCGCCCCCGATTTTGACGATACGGAGGCTGTCAAATTTCCAGCTCCCTTCTTCTTTTAGGAAGTGCAGGACAAGCATGTTGTCGGTGATCGCAACGCCCTCGGCTGAGCCAAAGTTGGCTTTCCCAAAGTAAGTGGAAGTTGCGGTCATCCCGGTGCTGAGGACACCAAGGCCAACGAGTCCGTCGAGCGTCGGGGCTCCGATCGGATCCTCGAGGAGCGCCTGAGGGAAGGGGAGCTTTTGAGAAACGATCCGGTTGCGGATTTCGATCTGGCGGGAGTAGGCGGTCGAAGCTTCCCACTGCGCTAAATCATCAGCATTGATGGCGTTGCTCCAGCTGTTGAAGACACTCTCAAGGGTAGGGCGCAGTGCGGGATCCGGTTGCGCGGCGGTCTGCGCTTGCGATTGAAGGGCGGCAGATGTCACCAGCGAAATCGCGAGAAGAGTCATAAAAAGGGAGCGAGGGGGCATTCGGAAATCTATCATCCTGCACGGAATTGAACAGAACGGATTGGGAGCCCTTTCAAAAGTGCCTCAGTGCTAACATCACACTTGAATAGATTTCACTTCCTTATACTCTCGTCAGGGAGGGAAGATGCAGAGATCAATCAAACTGTTAGGTGAGAGAGAAAAGCAGCTGCTGCAAAGCGCGCAGCCGCTGAAATACCGTGAAGTGGAGGACGGGGCTGATCTCGTGATTCACTTTTTCTTTCCGAAAGAGTTGAAAACAAAAGATCCCGGGCCGGTTTTTCTTTTCTGCAACAGTGGAGCCTGGGATCGTGGAAGTGTGATCCAGTTCGCCCCCCACGCACTCTATTACGTCGAGCGTGGTGCTGTTTGCGGTCTTGTCGAATATCGCAATCAGGCTTCTCATCCCGGAGTGAGCCCGGTGGAAGCGGCGAAAGATGCTCAGCTTGCGATCCAGTTTGTTCGGCATCATGCCGAGAGCCTCCACATCGATCCTGGCAAGGTGGTCGTTTTCGGCGGCGGTGCCGGAGCGAATATTGCGGGCTGTGCTGCGATGAAGGCCCACATCCCGACGGAGGAAAGCCCTTACAATTTATCGAAGCGTCAGCCCGATGCCGCAGTGCTTTTCAGCACGATCATCGACATTCAGAAGGGGAGGTATGGATCAGAGGTTTTTCCGGATGGTGGCAGTGCCCGGCGCATGAGTTTGTCGCGCTATATTTCGGGGGGAGTCCCTCCGATGATGATGATCCATGGCACTGCTGATCGGTTCGTGCCATTTCACGACGCCCGGGAGTTCGCCGACAAGATGGAGCGTAAGCGAGCCCGGTTTAGGCTGGTTGAGTTTGAAGGAAGAGATCAAAATTTCTTCAACATGAATACTGACCCGGTTTCCTACGAAGCGTTGCTCTTCTACGTCGACGCGTTCCTCGATGAGCACGGTATTCTTGAAAAAGGAGAAGACGATGATGACTCACGCCTCATTTCGTGGCGAGAGAATGATTTCTAGTTGCGATTGTTCCTCCTTGTCCGGAATTTAGGGGATGGTTGAAAAGTGGTTCCATGCCTGCTGTTTTCTATTCGTATTATCCGGGGCGCTCTCTGCACAGGATGCTCAAAAGGAATGGGTCCGAACCTTCGAAGACGAGTTTGATGGACCGAAGCTCGACTACTCGAAATGGACACCTGAAGATCCGTGGGAAGTCGAGCGGAACGGTGAGCTTCAGGGTTATGTGATCCAGGCTTTTCATCAGGAGGATGGGATCCTGCGAATTCGCGGTGAGGATAAGCCGACGTTCTACGCTGGAAAGAAGCGCGACTATCGTTCCGGGATGATGTCCACGACGCGAAAGTTTTCTCAAGTCTTCGGTAAATTTGAGATTCGATGCCGGGTGCCGCACGGGAGGGGGCTTTGGCCGGCGTTCTGGCTCTTGCCGGAACCGAAATCATGGCCGCCGGAAATCGATATCCTGGAAATCCTAGGTCATGAAACAGATCGAGTTTACATGTCGAATCACTGGATCGACCCGGTGAATCCGGAAGGTAATTCAGGATCGATCACCGGTGAATACAAAGGCCCGGATTTTTCTAAAGGCTTTCACACCTTTGCCGTCGAGTGGGGGCCGGGGGAGATCCGTTGGCTTGTCGATGGTGAGCTGCGGCATCAAAGCACAGAGAAAGTCCCGGCGATCCCGATGTTCATTCTCGTGAATCTTGCAGTTGGAGGCTGGGCAGAGGCACCGGACGAGTCCACGATCTTCCCCGCCGATTTCGAAATTGATTATATCAGAGTTTGGGAAAAACGGTGATAGATGAATATCACGATTATAAAAATATCAATCATTCTTGACTATTTATAATTTTAGCGGTTTATTTTAAAAATAATGGGAATTGAGGTGGCCTGCAATCTCTCAAGCTCAACTAACCGTCTAAAATTATGAAAAAACATCTAATCCGTTTGGTTATGGCCTCCTTTTTCCTTCCCGGGGCACTGAACGCTGGCGATTGGGGTGACCTCGGAAAGGGGATCGCTCCTCTTGCTGCACCGACATCTGACTGCAACACCTGCCTCTCCTACGATTATATCGATCTGAATTACATCATGAATGACTTCGGCACTCCTTACTTTCAGGATGGCCGTGGCTATGGGATTAGCTTCTCTAAGTCCCTCGGGTGTAATTTCTTTTTCACCGGTGGCTTCGCCGATGGCAGCTACGATTACGATTGGGTCGGGCACATTGTGCCGGTCGAAACGCAGCGCTTTCGTCTTGGCCTCGGTGCTCGCGTCAGTATCGGAGAGTGCGTTGATTTGACTTTCGAAGGTGGTGCACAACATCTCGACGCCGAATTCGGTGCCGGTTACGCCGACCATGACTACGACTCATGGGGTTACTACGTTGGCCCTGGTATTCGTGCCCGCGCCGGACGCCTTGAAGCCTACGGAAAGCTCCTCTTCACGAGTAACGAAGGGGACCTCAGCCAATACTATCTCAGCCACCACACGACGGTTCACCGCCGTGTCGATCAGGATGGCTGGCTTTTCACGCCGGGCATCATCTTCCATGTGAATGATGTTCTCGCATTAAAAGCTGGTGCTGAGATCGACGAACTCGACTCTTCTTTCCTCTTTGGTGCCCGTTTTCACTACTAATTAGACACTGGCAGAACATCTCAATTTCCCAACGGCCGCCCAGTTCATTCAGAGCGGACTTTCTGGTGAGGCGTTTGTTCAATCGGGGAAATGCCTGAGAGGTTCGCTGCCGAAATAGGCCCTGTAAAATGAGGCATGGTTGCGGAGTCGAGATAGCTTGCGAAACCCCGTCTAATCATCGATTCTGCCATCATGAGAGGCATTCTAATTCTTTTGGTGGTGAGCTTATGCTCTACTTTTTCACTTTCGGCCCGCACCTGGAAACAGGCGGCGACGGGAAAAGAGATCGTTGCTGATTTGATCAAGGTCGAGGATGGTCAGGCGCATCTGAAGCTCGCTGACGGTCGCGTCGGTCAGGTCGAAGTGCTCTCTCTCAGTCTTGAAGATCAAAAGTTTATCAGCGAGTTGGAGGCCAGCGCTCCGGCTTCTGCGGGAGCTGCATCGGGCGGGGAATGGCCTGCTTTTCGCGGACCCAATGGCGATGGTATTTCGACCGATACGGGGCTGCTCGATTCGTGGCCCGAAGGTGGACCTGAAAAACTCTGGGTTTACGATCAGGCCGGGATGGGATACTCCGGCTTCTCCATCAGTGGCGGAAAGCTTTTCACGATGGGAACCCGCGATGAAGACGTCACCGTGGTGTGTGTCGATGTCGCGACCGGCGCGGAAGTTTGGTCGACTAAAATTTCGACGGATGACCAGCAGGGTTACAGTGCGGGATGGGGGCACGGCCCTCGTGCGACACCTACTGTGTCCGATGGTCATGTCTATGCCCTCGGGCCGAAAGGGACGCTCGCCTGTCTCAGTGCTGAAGATGGAAAGAAGGTCTGGGACAAACACCTTGTCGATGATTTCAAAGGAAAGTCAGGAGGTTGGGGCTTTTCGGAGTCTCCACTCGTCGACGGAGATCACCTCGTGATCGCGCCGGGCGGTGATAAGGCCGGCATTGTTTGTCTGGATAAAAAGACCGGTTCGGTGGTTTGGACAGCAGACGACGTGAAGCCCGGTAAAGCGGAATATTCGATGATCGTTCCGGCGGTCATTAATGAAGCGAAGCAGTATGTGCGTCTCTTCGAAAGTATCATCGTGGGCGTTTCCGCAGAGGATGGCTCACTGCTCTGGAGTTCCGAGTGGGGCGGAAAAACGGCGGTCATTCCAACCCCGGTTGTGGACGGTAACGAAATCTACGTGACTTCCGGGTATGGCGTGGGTTCAAAACTCGTCACGGTGGACTCTTCCAACAACGCGTCGGATGCCTGGATCAACACGACGATGAAAAACCATCACGGTGGTGTCGTGAAGGTGGGAGATCATATTTATGGATTTTCAGATGGGGGCGGCTTGATGTGCCAGGATTGGAAAAGCGGTGAGATGGTCTGGAATGAGAAAGCGCGTTTCACCTCGAAGGGTTCCGTCCACGTCGCGGAAGGAAATCTTTATGCCCTCAACGAAGAGGATGGAACATTGATCCTCGCGGCGGCGACTCCGAAAGGTTTCGAGCAGAAGGGGCAGTTCCAGCTCGAACCACAGAGTGAGAATCGGAATCCCAAGGGCAAAGTTTGGACACACCCCGTCGTCATCGGCGGAAAGCTTTTCCTGCGCGACCAGGAATACGTCGTCGCCTACGACGTCAAGGCCAAGTGAGGCTGGTGCTTGCGGGAATACGGTCTCGTGACACAACAGGGTTAGGGATGAGACTTAACCCTGTTAGGTTACTTTTAGCATGATAGAGCCGTCGTTCCCGCCACCCCTTCCGAATCCAGCGGGTTTGGATCGACCCGCCGCGCGCTGGAGCTGGCCGGTTATCATTCTCTCGGTTTTCTTCATCGGCTGGTCGGTGAATCTCTTCGCGCCGGCGGCGATGGAAGAGATCAAGGAAGAGCAAGGGATGGTCGATGCGAGTGATCTTGCTCTTTTTAAAATTCAGAGCCGGGTCATCATTGCGGCGGCTCCGTTCAGTGAGGCTGAGGCGCTCAGCTCGCTCGATGAACTTCGCTCTTATGTCCAGAACGATGCGATGGTCATGGCTCTCGCCCTGCTTGAGAGTTTTCTCGGCGTCGAGAGTTTGAAGCCGTTGGAAACCCTCGAGGCCCTCTCGGCAGAGACAACGTCCGAAACGAGAGAGCTGATTGAGAAAGCGATCGAGTCAGGTCTTAGCGACGAAGAAAGGACGAGATTGGGAGAGCGGCTAGGGTGGTTTGCTCAGTTGGCGCCCGCTCCGGAAGGGGCCGTGCCCCCGCAGGCGGAGAGCATTCGTCTTCATTCGATGATGTTTCTCGGTCTCGCGAGTGTGCTCTTCATGGGGGTTGCTCTCGGGGTGGCGATTGGGGCAGTGTTGCTGTTTATGCAGTTCCGGGCGGCGGGATCGGGCCAATCGCTCAATCGCTTTTCACCACTGGCGATTCCGCAGGGCATTATGCTGGAAAGCTTTGCGCTCTATCTTGGGATCATGGCGCTGGGTGATCTCGGTGGTCAATTTATTCATCCAGGGTTCAGCTACGCCAGTTTCATCATCGCGGTTGTTCTGCCGATTCTCTGGCCGTTTTTTCGTGGGGTTCGCTGGCCGGACTTTCGTCGTTCAATTGGCTGGCATCGGGGAGAGGGCGTCTGGCGGGAGATTGGGGCCGGTTGCGTTGGCTATCTGAAGGTGATGGCTATTGCCTCGATCGGGATCACGCTGACGTTGATTCTCAGTGCCGTGGTGGGAGGATTTGCTTCAGCAGGAGAAGCGGGGGAAAGCGTCGCCCCGGTCGGTCCCCAGACGCACCCGATTGTTGGCTGGATCTATTTGGGTGGATGGAAGGAGCGATTTCTCTGTTTTTTCCTGGCGGCAGTCTTTGCCCCGGTTTTTGAAGAGCTTTTCTTTCGGGGAGCCTTGCATCGCTGGTTGCGGGGGCGTTTCGGCTTTCTCGCCTCGGCGCTTCTGACGGGGGCCATTTTTGCGGCCCTTCATCCGCAGGGGTGGTTGGGGATTCCGGCGCTGGCTGCGATTGGCGTGGGGTTCTCACTCTTGCGGGAGTCCCGTGATTCGCTGATCGCTCCGATGGTTGCTCATTCGATCAACAACGGAGTTCTCGTGACGATTCTTTGCTTCGCCTTGTAGGCCGGGAGCAGAAAGCCGTGAATCGACGGGGTCTTCTATTTTTACTTAATATTTCTTAATAGTAAAAATATCTTGATAAATTAGTATCTTCATTCTAATCTGAATTTATTAAAATATTCATAACTCGCATTAGATCTGATAGGTTTTTGTAATAGCGAGATGAACAGCTGAAAGCTGATAATCAACGTTCCACTGCCATGTCCTTTACTTTGAGAAACCTTTTTTCTGAAGAAGACGGTGATCCCGGATCCGATTGGGTCGAAGGCGAGGGAGAGAACGGATCTCGTGAGAGCTCGCCTCCCGGTCAAACTGAAGCCGCGCCGAAGGGTCAGGCTTACCTTGTCAGTGAACTCCTTCCATTTATTCCTCCTGCGATTGCAGCGAGTGGAAGCATTCCGATGGAGAAAGAGGTGCACATTCCGATCGGGGCAGACGGCTCCACCGATGTCCGCTTGTCGACGATCTTTCAGCAATGCCCGGAACTCTTTGATGTTGAGATCACTCCACTGAACGATTCCACGGTGACGCTTCCGTTGAAGTTGGGCAGTGCGCAGACGGCGAAGAAGGTGGGTAGTTCCATTTTTGATGCTCCTGCGACCCCGTTTGGTGCTCCCGGGTTTGGCATGCCGGCCGCTGCAAAAGCTGAGGTCGCGGTAGATGAAAGTGAGGAAAATCCTTTTTGGTCGCCCGAGCCGGATGAGCCAGCGAAGGCGGTGGAGAAAGCTCCGGCGGCTGCTACCGGGTTCTCCGGGGGATTCACCGATTCTCTGCCCGCCAAAGTTTCTCAGAAAGACGAGGGGAATGCGTTTGGTGAGCCCGCCCCTGACAAGACAGAGCCCGCCAGTGCGCCGAAGGAACTGATGGCCGGATTTGGCGCTCCCTCAAAACCGAAGGTTGAAAATTCCTTTGGAGATCTTCCCGCGGCGCCGGCAGAGGCGAAGTCTTCTCCCTTTGCTGAAAATCCCTTCGACAGTAACGAGAGCTTTTCGACACTCTTTTCCACCAAGGCGGAGGAGGATTCGGATATTCCTTTTCCCGGTTCCGGAGGAGATGAATCTACCTGGGGAGCGATGTTTGATTCTAACTCTGAGGACGACTCTGAAGCAGAATCGGGGGATCTCACCGGGTTGGGAGAGATGCTGAAGAGGAGTGACGTCAGCAACCAGGCTGAAGCCCCTGCCGAGACACCGAAGGCGGCGGCGGAAGCGGCTCCCGCAGCAGATCCGTTCGCGGAGGCAGGGAGTCAGGCAAAGAATCTTGCGATTAGCTTCGCGGTTGAGAAGCCTTCCGAGTTCAAGGCCCCGGTTCCTCCTGCCGCAGATCCGAAAATGGAGGAAGGCCCGATCCCTCAGGTCGTTGCACCGGAAGAATCTGAGGCGAAAAGCTACAACTCAGTTCGTGAGACCGTGCCGCCGCCGCTCGATGAGCTTTCTCTTAAGGTGGAGGAAGAGGAGCTGGCTCCCATGAGTTCAACACCGGCGATGCCGGGCGAGATGGCAGTGAATTTCAAGGACCTCGAATTCCGTGCGATCTTCTCATCGGACGATTATTTTACCCTTGCCAAAGTAGCGAGACAGGTCGTCGCTTTCGAGGGCGTTTGCGCTTGTGCTCTCGCGACCCCTGCGAAGCTTGTTCAGGCTTCTAAAAATGAGCAGAGCCGCCTCGGTGACGAAGCTCGGGAAATGGTCGACGCGATTCGGAATCTGGCGAAACTGACCGGTCTTCCCGAAGCGAGAGCCTTCACTCTGCAGACTGATCGCGGAACGGTGAGCCTTTTTCTTGAAGGTGATTGCTGTGTCACCGTGAATCACCGGGCGTCCAGTTTTGGTCCCGGAGTGCGGGAGAAGCTCATTCTCATTGCGCGAAATATTCACAAGTTAAACGAGTAATTGCGATGGCTCTGATTCGGAAGGATAGCGGAGAAGTTCAGTTTAAAGTCGTCTACTGCGGTCCTCCACGGGGCGGTAAGACAACGAACCTCCACTACATCCACCGCAGGCTCGATTCCCGGTGGAGGGGCGACATGGTCTCCGTCGAGACGGAGCAAAACCGGACGATCTCTTTCGACTTTCTTCCGATCAATTCGGCAAAAATCGGCGGCTACGAAGTGAAGTTTCAGCTCTACACCGTTCCCGGTCAACGCATCATGAGAGAAACGCGTCGGGCCGTCCTTGCCGGGGCTGACGCGGTTGTCTTCGTGGCTGACTCAGATCCAGCGCGGCGGGAAATAAATCTCGAAGCCTTTGAGGACTGCTGCCGGTGCCTCGAAGAAAATCGAATCCACCCCGATTCGATCCCGTTCGTCTTTCAGTTCAATAAACGAGACACCCCCGGGGCAATTCCACCTCAAGAACTGGATGAAATGTTCTCAGTGTCGACGCCGGCATTCCTCGCCAGCGCGACCTCGGGCTACCAGGTCTTTGCAACGCTTGACCGGGTCACCCAAATGATTCTCCAAGGATTTTCCGGCGCGAACGTTAAGGAAGAAGGCCACCCCCGTGCCTCTGTCGCTCCGCGGACCTCTTCAAACCCTATCATTGCGACGCAGGGTTAGTTAGTCTAACTCTCTGATTCCCATGGATCCCCACGAACCAAGCCCTTACGAACAGTCGGATATTTCTCCAGCCATCCCGCTCGAGATCAGCGCCGATCTGGCCGCCGGCGTCGATGCGATTCTGCAGGATTTTGCCGAAGGAGCGGAACTGGAGACAGCTCTCGTCGTCGAAAGAAGTGGAGCACTCGTGAGCGGTATTTCTTCCGAGGCTGAAGTAATGGTGGAGATCATCTCCGCGCTCGTGGCCGGAGCCAGCGCGGCGATGAATTCCCTCGTGAAGGAGTTGGGGAGTACCGGGAATATTGAAAGCTTTCATCAAAGTGAAGAGCGTGCCGTTTATCTCGCGGAGGTGATGGATCGCTTTGTCCTCGTCGGAGTCTCGACCGTGCCTGTGCCGGTCGGAGTGATTCGCGAGAAAGCCCGTCAAGTGCGGCCTGCCTTGATTGATTTGCTCCAGGGGATTCCGGTCACGGTTCCGGTGGCAGAATCGCACGCAAAGACGTTTTCCCTGCGCGAAATGGCGGCAGCAAGACTGGCGGAGCGGGGCGCTCAGAAAGGAATTGAAACGGTCAGCCATCCTGAAGACGAGCTGCTCTCCCTGCCTCTGGAAGAAGAGATGGAGCCGGTCGGAAAAGTCCCCTCGGAGGAAGCTCCCGAAATGATTTTTGAGGCTGACGAAACGGATGAAGCAGTCGGTGAGCCTGAACCTGTTATGGAAGAGGCGGTAACCGCCGAACCCACTGAAGTGATTGAGCGTCTTGATGATGGAGCGCCGGAAATAGTAATCGAAGATTCTTCTGGTACGATCATCGATTCCCCCTTTGAGACGGAGGATGACGACGATGACAGCTTCGAGATGGAGGACAGCGGAGCCCTCAGCGAATCCATTTTTGAGTTAGAGGACGAGGAGGAAGATTCGCTTGCAGCGCCCGTTGGTGATCTGGAGGCAGAGCCTGAAGAAGAGGACCCTTCAGCCGTGATGGAGATCGCCAACAAGACCGAGGCAATTTTTGAGATCGACGACGATGAAAGCCCTGATCCTGAAACCGTGAGCTCTCCTGTTTTCGAGATCGAAGAGGAATCTTCAGCGGATGACGACGACGATGAAGAGTCTTCGGCGTTCGAGTTGGACTTCGATGATTTTGAGGAGGATGTAGAGGAAGAAACGGCGGGGCATGATTCCATAGCAATCGGAGAGGAGGAAGAGGAGGAGACTTCCAACTCTGGCCCCTTCTATTTTTGAGCTGAGATCAGCTGGAAAGGGGACTCTGAAATAGGGGCTTTTCCGGAGCGGGAAGGTATGTTATTTATTTCCCCTCCCGCGAGTTTTTCGAGTCATTTATCACCATGGATTTAATCACAAAAGGCGGACCTTTGATGTGGCTGCTGCTGGGCTGCTCCATCATTGCCATCGCGATTTTCCTCGAGAGATTGTTCTATTTTCATCGCGCCCGGATTGATGTGGGTGACCTTCTTTTCGGTCTGAGAAATCTCATCAAGAACAAGGCTTACGCCGAGGCTCTCTCCGAGTGCGCCTCCACCCCGGGGCCGGTTGCGAGGGTGATTCATTCCGCGATTCGCCGCTACTCAGCTTCGAGGACAGAATTGAAAGAAGTCGTTCAGGAGAGCGGGCAGCTGGAGGTGCCGAAGCTTGAAAAGCATCTCTCGGTCCTCTTGACGGTCGCCTACATCGCCCCGCTTATCGGGTTGCTCGGGTCGGTGCTGGGGCTCGTTGATACTTTTGTACAAATTAATGCGGTCGGCGGTTTTGCAACGGTGGCGGAGATTTCACAGGGCGTTTACGAAGCGCTCATCACCTCGGCGGCGGGTCTCATGGTCGCGATCCCCGCGTTTGTTTTCTACTCTCACCTTCGGGCTTATGCGAAGAGCATCATGTATGACATGGAGAGTGCGGGGATTGAAATCGTAAACACGATCTGCGATCTCCGAAATCAGCCGACTGACATTATTTCGATTATGCCGGACCGGCCTGCTGAGCCGGAGCCGAAAGTTGAACCCCCTGCGGATGACGAAAACGACGAGAAAGGATCATCTTCGTCGAAGGATTGAGCCCCGGATGCTTTGAAACTGGAATCCACATTGGGCGATCGTTCCGGAATGCTCTACACCTCACCGCTTGTCGATGTGGTGTTGTTGCTCCTCATTTTTTTTCTCTTCGGCTCCAACCTCGTTCTCAAGTCGGGAGTCGATGTCTCGCTTCCGAGATCCAGCTCGGCGCTTCCCTCGGCCGAGGATGCTCACATTATCACTCTGATTCCAGGCAAGACGTCGGAGATCTATTTCAATGATGAGCGGATCGATCTGGAGCAGCTTGGGGAAAAACTCGACGAAGGGCTTGAACGGTCGAAGCAGGTGATTCTTCTCGGCGATGAGTCCGTCAGCTACGGAACGGTCATGAATATTTCCCGATTTATTTTGAAGCGCGGGTTTGAACTGTCGTTTGCGACACAACAGGAAACGAGCTGACCGGCGATGTGGAAAACTTTCCAGAGAGCAGAGATTCCACCTTCTTATCTGGACGGTGAGGAAGACCCCAACCCAACTATTTTCTGCTGGGCAAAAAATCGGCGTTCCTGGATTAACTTGACTGCCTTTCTCGGGTTTTCGGTGATGATTCACGGATCAGGGTTCTACCTTTTTCAAGTGGTTTATCCCTCGCCAACGCGGGAGAAACCGAGAGCGGACACGATTTTTTTGATGGATCCGGCGGATCCGAATGTCCGCTCCCTGCTTCAGCGTGTCAGTGACCGGATGACCTTTCTCCTTCCGCCCTCGGAAGCGACTGATGTTCAGATTTCAATTGATGAGTTGCCGGTGAGGTTCATCCCTTCTTTTCAGACGACCGAAATGAGTCCTCTCGAGCTGGTTTTTTCGTGGACGATGCCGCTGTCCGGGGCTGCCATCGGGGAGGGTCTTAAGGTATCGGAGGAGGTTTTCGAGTCTCCGGTGATTTTTGCAGCGCAGGGAGAGCTGATGCATCGAGAGGTCGCGCCGTGGTCGATTTTGGCGGATTATCTCGGTCTTGCGGAGCAGATTCCTGCGATGAGACTAAGGCTGCGAGTCGATGAAGAAGGGATGGTGACCGTAGAAGAAGTGGAGAGTGAACTCGATTCTCAGGCTGAGGGTGAGATCAAGCAGGTCGTGGAATCCACGCTTCGTTACCTTCCGGAGACACGGTCCAGCATTGGGTGGCTCGCAATTCGAACGAAAGACTGATCATGTTCCGCGTCACTCTCGACGGCATGATTGCCGTGTTTCTCGCCATCATCCTCTGCTCGGTCTTCTTTGCCTGGGTCGCCGCTGAGATTTTTCAAAAAGGGAGAGAGAACCGGAGGCGAAAATACTTCGTCATTTGCGGAATCTGTGATCACGTTTTCGAAGATCCCTCTGATCATGATCTCGCGGAGTGCCCACGCTGCGGAGCCATGAACGAGCGGGAGCGAATCATCGAAATCTGAGCCCATCGTGACTGCCACTTTCGAGAAATCGTCTTGCAATGGCCTGTATGCACGCTGAGTTTAGCCGCCAATTTGAGTCTCAATATGGAACGTCGCGTCGTCATCACAGGAATGGGTTTGGTATCTCCGATCGGAAACGATCTGGACACCTTCTGGTCGAATCTCGTCGCGGGGAAAAGCGGGATTGGCCGCATTTCCGACCCCTCCCTAGCAGACTACGAGTGCAAAATTGCCGGCGAAGTCCGTAATTTTGAGGCTGGACCCTATTTTTCGAATCCGAAAGATGCGCGCCGCGCCGACCGCTTTGCTCAACTCGGGATGGCCGCCTCGGTCATGGCGATGAAAGATTCCGGGGTCGACCTCGAAACCCTCGATCTCGACCGTTTCGGCTGCATGGTCGGAAGCGGCATCGGAGGCCTCATGACGCTTGAGGGGCAGCATGTCAATCTCCTCGAGAAATCGCCGAGTCGGGTTTCTCCGTTCACGATCCCGATGATGATCGCGAACATTTCCAGTGGCATGGTCTCGATGGAATTTAACCTGCGCGGACCGAACATGTGCATCGTGACGGCCTGCGCGACTTCGAACCATAATATCGGTGAGGCGTGGCGGATGATTAAATTCGGAGATGCTGATGCCTTTATCGCCGGGGGATCAGAATCCACGATTTGCCCGATGGGCCTCGCCGGTTTCGGCAACATGAAAGCGCTCAGCATGCGCAATGATGATCCGGAAGCCGCTTCCCGGCCCTTCGATGTCGGTCGCGACGGCTTTGTCATGGGGGAAGGGGCCGGTGTTGCCGTGATCGAAGAACTCGAGCATGCAAAGAAACGTGGAGCGCGGATTTACGCAGAGCTGACCGGTTATGGAGTCTCGGCCGATGCCTACCATCTCACTTCTCCGCATCCCGAAGGCGACGGTGCGCGCCGTTGCATGGACATGGCGCTCAAGCACGCGAAGCTGAATCCTGACGAGGTGGACTACGTGAACGCTCACGGCACCTCGACGGGGCTGGGAGACGTCTGTGAGACCAAGGCAATTAAGGGTGTCTTTGGCGATTACGCGAAGAACGGCCTTATCGTCAGCTCGACCAAGTCGATGACGGGTCACCTTCTCGGCGCTGCCGGCGGCGTCGAACTCGCCGCGTGCGTTAAAGCGATTAACGAAGGAATTATTCCTCCAACGATCAACCTCGACGAGCAGGATCCGCAGTGTGACCTCGACTACGTCCCCAACGTCGCCCGCGAAGTGAAAGTGGATAAAGCGCTCACGAACTCCTTCGGATTCGGTGGCCACAACGCCTCGCTTCTTGTGGAGCGTTTTGTGGACTGAGTCTGGTGCTGTTGGTCCGGCTCCGGCTGCTTTTTGGCGGCAGTGGCAATTGGATTCTCTGCCCTGCAGGAGGCACCCGCTTCCCAACGAAAAAAGCCGTTTCCCTACTGCGAGGAAAACGGCTTTTGTTCAAAATCTTTCAGCGACAAGACTACATCGCCATCGCTGCTTCTTCGTGGTCGGAGAAGAAATCGTCGTCGTCCGGCTCGCCGGCTTTGCGAAGGGGACGGGGTCCCGGATCCTCTTTTTTCTGAAGGGCACGGCGGAGCTTCTTCAGGGCAATGTTTTGCAACTGACGAATCCGCTCGCGGGTCACGCCAAATTCCTGGCCGACTTCTTCGAGGGTCTTCGGCTTTTGTCCGGCAAGGCCGAAGCGGGCGTCGATGATCTTGCGCTCACGCTCGTCGAGAACCTCGAGGAGGTCGTCGAGCTGCATATGCATGTTCTTGTGGCTGAGAAGCTCCAGCGGCGTCTGAGCTTTTTCATCACCGATGATCTCACCGAACTCAGTGTTGTCGTCGTCGCTGATTGGCGCATCGAGTGAAGCAGGACGCAGGGCGGCTGACTTCAGGTGCGAAAGCTTCGCGCGATCGATGCCGATTTCCTCGGCGAGTTCTTCGTCGGTAGGTTCGCGACCAAGTTCCTCACTGAGGACCATGGCAACACGGCGCATCTTGGAGATTTTATCGACCATGTGGACGGGAAGACGGATCGTCTTACTCTGGTTGGCTAAAGCGCGCTTGATGGACTGTTTGATCCACCAGGCGGCGTAGGTCGAGAGTTTACCCCCTTTGTTCGGGTCGAAACGCTCCACGGCCTTCATGAGGCCGATGTTACCTTCGGAGATGAGGTCGAGAAGGGGAAGGCCGTAGTTGGCGTAATCCTGAGCGATCTTCACGACAAGGCGAAGATTCGCTTTGATCATGTGCGCGCGGGCTTCCTTGTCGCCGTTCTTAATGCGGTCGGCGAGCTGAACCTCTTCTTCGCGAGTGAGTAGGGCGGTTTTACCGATCTCCCGAAGGTAGATCTTGATGCCGCCATCCATTTCTAAATTTGCCATGAGTGTTGAGTGGGTTGTTGGGGTGCCGAATCGGAAACGGGAACAGAGATACGAGAGTGTTGTAGCAGGAAGTGTTCCGCCAAGCACGCTCAGATCGCTGATCTTTTCAGAAGTGAAGGAATCGTCAATTTCGGCTCATCGGAGAGAGGCTCAAACCTCGGCAGGCTCTCTCTGTCTATTAGTAACGTGCTGGCCGCCTGAAAATTGCCTAAAAGTTTTCTTCACCTGAGATACCTTTGTGCCTCGGTTGTTAGATCTGTTCAATAAAAAATCAACTAAAAGTTCACCAAATTGCGGGTTCTATTAACTTTTATGAAATTTTAAGTGGCTTCGCAAGGAAATAAACGATCCGTCTTTCCGCGTTGGAAACTGCCCGGATTCACTGAATTCTGCCGAAAATTCGTTCGGTATCAGTAGCCGAGACCCCAATCGTTGCGATGAGGCTCGCTCGGGAGTGCTTTTCCGGCGCTGGCTTCGGTGATGGGACCCATCGTCATGCGCTGACCTAGCTTGAGGATGCGGGATCGTTGCCCGAGACGCTCACAGCAGGTTGAGAACTCGCCGGTGGTGACGTTTCCCCGATCAAAAAGATCGTAGTGGCAGGGAATCACGATGCTGGTGCTGATCGACTTGGCAAGCGCAGCGGCTTCAAACCCATTCAGCGTGTCGCCACGTTCCCCGGTTTTGACGTTCCCGCTGATGGGGAGAAAGGAAAGATTGATCGTCCAGCGACGAACTTGTTTCACGAGGTGGGTGTGCCAAATCGTTTCGCCGCTGTGAAAAATCGCGAAGGGTCCGAAGAGAATGACGTAGCCGAGGTCTTTTGAATTGCCCTCTTCGTCGCGGCGCATTTTGGGATTGGCAGAATCGATCCCGTGGAAATCAAAGCCCTCCATGCTCGTGAAAGTACCGGCATTGACCGGATGCATCGGTGGGGAGGAGTTTCCGAGGAGTTGCTCGGCCTTCTGAGCGATGCCGGCGGGGACGACCATCCTCATTTCCGGATTCGCCGCGAGGAGCGGCATGATCGTTTCGGGGTCAAGTCGGTCCGGACTGTCGCCGGTGACGGCGATCAGGTCAATCCCAGTGAGCTTTAAGGGATCAACGACACGCTCGGAAACGCGATTCATGGGGCGGTCAGTGCCACTATGAGCCCGTGTGATCGAATCGGAGAGGTAAGGGTCAATGAGGAGACCTTTGCCGTTCCACTTCAGGAGAAAACCACTCTGCCCCATCCACCAGACGTGAATAGCGCCGGTTACCTTATCGGCTTCGGAGAAGTCATTGAGAAAGGCTTCGTCTTTTTGGACGGGGACGATCATCTTTTAAGTCAACAGCAGAGCGAGTGCCAAATTCGGCAGACCCTGATATGATGGGGCCGTTGTCCGTTTTACACAAGGCCCGTAGAAAATAAAGATCAGTGAAAAACCACAGTCGCCAGACTTTTTTTGAATGCGCGGGCTTTTCTAGGAGGGGGCGGGCGCGTCAGTGGTTCACTTGGCAGTCTTCGCACCGGGTAGGGAAATGATAACGGACTCGTTGGGGGCGAGTTTTTCCGCTTCAAAGAGCGTTGTTTTTCCATCGGGAGAAAGGATTGCGAGTTTCTCGACGACTTCAGCCTCGCCGATGCCGAGATTTAGCGAAGATTCGTTCCCGATCGTGTTCGTGAGCGATTGAAGAATCCAATCATGATCCCGCACCGTGGTGATCACTTTTCCGCCACGGAGGGGCTTTGAGAGCGAAATCTGAAGGGTCACCGAAGTGCTGCCACCAGGCTCGAGCCATCTGATTTTGCTTTCGCTGGTCAAATAAAGGAGGTCGCTGATGCCATTTTGATCGAGATCGCTGACCTCAATTTCTTCAGGTTCATCGAGAAAACTTCCGCGGGTTGCGATGGAGATTTCCCGAAAACTCAGTCCGGCCCTATTCCAGAAAGTTCGGTTCAGCTCCATCTTCGGGGTGCCGACGTAGAGGTCATCGTAGCCGTCTTGATCAAGATCGATGATGCCCAGGGCGCTAACGACCTCGTCACCGGTGAACCCGAGTTCCCCCGTTGCGTCGGTGAGTGTGCCCTTGCCATCATTAGCCGCGATTTTGAAAAAAGTCCCGCCGGTGGGAGCGCGGCCGAAGAGAGCGAGATCGATTGCTCCGTCGTGATTGAAGTCGAGAAAGGTCGCTTCGTGATCATCGGCTTGGGCGAGCCCTTGCGAAGCGAGGATGTTTTCAAAACGCCATCCGTTCCAGGTTGCCGCCGCCGTGGGGATGAGGAGACGGTCAGGCTGTTCATCGATCCCGACAAAAATATCGGCAATGCCGTCGCCGGAAAGGTCTGCGCACTTGAGTTCACGCACGCCGCGGTGGATCCAGAGCTTCAGATCCCAGGCAATGGGTTGAAACGAGCCGCCAGCGGTTTGATGATAGAGCTTCAGAGGATGGTCGGCGCTTCCTTCGAGCAAATCGAGCCGACCATCACCATCGTAATCCACCCAGGCGGCGGTGGTGGTATTGTTAAAAGAGAGCAGGCCGAGCCCGATCGTGACGTCCTCGAACCGTCCGTTTCCATCGTTGCGCAGGAGAGAGTTCGGGAAGCCTTCCGGCCGGATCATGAAAAGATCGTTATCTCCGTCGTTGTCGAAATCGGCGGGGTAGAGACGGGAACCTGCGAAAATGATACCATGACCTTCGACAGGCACGGCGGACCCCGTTTCGGAGATTTTGCTGAGGCGAGTGCCGCCCTGATCGAGCACCTCGACATCGGGAGTCGCATCAAAATTGCCGACGGTGAAGGGTGGGGTGAAGCCGGACTCACGCGCCGAAAATTTCACCGGCATGGTATCAGACTCCGGGGTGATCGACTCTTCCAGCTTCAAGGAGGAAGGGAGTTTGTCAGGGCTGATTTGCAGGGCCGAGAGCGCGAGGTTGAAGCGCCAGATTTCAGAAGCGGATGGTTTCGAGTTTTCGTCCCGCTTCATCGAGGTGACATATTCTGTGAGCCACTCTGTGTCTTGCGGAATCGCGCCACTGTCGAAGGGGAAGGGGCCGGAGGGAAGGCTGTCGTAGAGTTTGTCCGGGGCGGGTGATTCTTTCGGCACCGACGTTTCCGCTGCCATCGCGACGGCTTTTTCAGCAGCGAGGATTGCGAGAATGTCGGCCATACTCTCACCTTCGAATCGCTCGAGGAGACGCTGATCGAGACGCTCTGGTCGGGTTTCAGGGATTTCGGCGGTGTAGACCGGAGCCCGCAAACGGGAGAAAGGAAGATTCCTGCCGAAATTCGTGATCACCAGCGCGACCACGAGAACAAGGGCGATGACGGAGAAGATGATGACCTTTTTCGACATGGGGCGTCAGTATATCCGCTCTCAGGTGAATGGACAGTCGCCAATTCAGCGAAAGTCTTTCCAGCGCTTCAGGACCGCGAGAGCCGCTCCGGTGTCAATTTGCTCCCGCGCGATTTCAAGGCCCGTCGCGAGATCTTCCGCTTTCCCGGTGAGAACAAGGCCCGCCGCGCTGTTGAGCGTGACGAGGTCGCGCTTCGCCCCTTGAATCGAGCCGTCGAGGATGCCGGTGATGATTGCCGCGTTTTCGGTCGCTTCGCCGCCGGTCAGTTCGTCGAGGGAAGGACGTGGCAGCCCGACCGAAGCAGGGTCGAAAGAAAAATCTGCCCGGCAGCCCTGTTCCGTCTCCCAGATTTGGGTTTCGCCGAGGGTGGAAAGCTCGTCCATGCCCCCGGCATCACCAGCCGAACCATGAACGGCCCAGGCTCGTTCACGTCCAAGATGTTGCAGGATGTCGGCATAAGTCCCGCCGAGCCCGCCATCGAAGACTCCGACGAGTTGGAAATCGGGTTTCGCCGGATTCAGAAGCGGGCCGAGAATGTTAAAGATCGTGCGCTGACCTCGCTTTGCGAGGAGCTGGCGAACCGGCACGACCGCTTTGAAAGCAGGATGATAGAGCGGGGCGAAAAGAAAGCCGGCTCCGACCGCTTCCACGCAGCGTCCGAATTCGTCGGCAGGCAGATCAATGCGAATTCCGAGCGCTTCGAGGGCATCGGCCCCGCCACTTTTCGAGGTGATCCCGCGATTGCCGTGTTTGATGACCGCGATGCCGGCGGCCGCGAGAAGAAAAACGCTCGTGGTCGAGACATTGAAGAGGTTCAGTTTGTCACCGCCGGTCCCACAGACATCGAGGAGCGGCTTTCCAATCGCGGCCCTGTCCAACTCCGGCTCGACCGCATGATTCAGGAACTCACCGGCAAAAGCGGCGATCTCGCCGGCGGTTTCCCCTTTCGTGGCGAGGGCCGCGAGAAAATCGGCTTTCGACAATTTGGAGAGCGATTCATCGAGAATCATCTCTGTGGCGCGGCGCACTTCGTCGGGGCTGAGATCCTGACCATCGGCTACTTTTTGAGTGAGGGACTCCATCCTGAGAGTGAACACCCAGCCTTCATGGTTGCCAACGGAGAAATTCTGTCTGAGAATTATTTAAGGCGGCGCAGGTCGCATCTCCTTTTCATGTCCTCTGAAGATCCAGCCAACGATTCCCTCAAGGGAAGCCTGATCCTCGCTGATCCGAGTTTGAAGGAGCCGACTTTTTTTCAAAGCGTGCTTCTTCTCACCGAGCATTCCGGGGAAAACGGGGCACTCGGGTACATCTTGAACCGGCCGATCGGGAGAAATGTGGGCGATCTTTTGAGTGAAGAAATTCTTCCGCCGGAACAGCGTAACCGGCTCATCGATGTTCCCGTCTTCATGGGCGGTCCGGTCAGCACCGAGCACCTTACTTTTGCCGCGCTGGGCTGGTCGGAGGAAGATGAAGCGCTCCAGTTTTCGACGCATCTTTCCGCCGCCGAGGCAGTCATGTATGAGATGGAAGGATTTCACGTCCGCGCCTTTGTGGGCTATTCCGGTTGGTCCGGGGGCCAGCTGGAAGATGAAATGG
>CAZOUP010000017.1:20970-51938 GCA_964583035.1 uncultured Akkermansia sp. | reverse complement strand
CCGCGAGTTCTTCTTTTGACCCGCTATGTGAATGATCCGCTCGCCAAAGCACTGGGAGGCCAGGGATTTGCCGTCGAAGTCGTCGATGATCTTCTCTCGCTCACGCCCGGCGCTCTCTCCGGAGCACGGGCCGTTATCCTCAACAACGTCCCCGCGTACGAGTTGCCCTCAGCCTTCATCAACGCGCTCGATTTTTTTGTGAGAGAACAGGGCGGCGGCTTCATGATGGCCGGCGGCAAAAACAGCTATGGTTCCGGCGGATACTATCAATCAGCAGTTGATGAGCTGCTTCCCGTCACGATGGAGCTAAAGAGCGAACACCGCCGGCTCTCCGTCGCGATGGCGATCGTCATGGACCGTTCCGGCTCCATGACGGCGATCACGACCAGTGGCAATTCAAAAATGCAACTCGCCAACGAAGGAGCGGCGCGAGCGATTGAGCTGCTCGGGGATTCCGACGCCGTCACCGTCTTTGCGGTCGACAGTCAAGCCCACGAGATCAGCCCGCTCCTCAATGTCGGAAAAAACAGAGGCGAACTCATTAGTCGAGTCCGCAGTATCGAATCGATGGGAGGAGGTATCTTTGTCTACACCGGCATGAAGGCCGCCTGGGAAGAGCTTAAAAAGGCGGAAGCCGGCCAACGCCACATGATCCTTTTCACCGACGCGGCAGATTCAGAGGAGCCCGGTGAGTACAAAGAGTTGCTCAGCGAAATGAAGAAGGACGGAACCACCGTCAGTGTCATTGGACTTGGGACACGCTCTGACGCCGATGCGGCTTTCATCGAAGACATCGCCGCTCGCGGGGACGGTCGCATGTTTTTCACGACGATCCCCGACGAGATCCCGAATATTTTCGCTCAGGAAACCGTCTCTGTGGCGCGCTCAACCTTCGTCGAAGAAGCCATATCCACCCAGTCCTCCGGAAAATGGTACGAGATCGCCCAACGCGACATGGAGTGGCCTGCGAAAATCGACGGCTACAACTTGAGCTACCTGAGAGAAGGTGATGAATCAGCGCTCTTCAGCACCGACCGATACTCAGCTCCACTCGTCGCCTTCGGACGCCGCGGGATCGGAAGGACCGCGGCCATCGCCTTCCCTCTCGGTGGAGATTTTTCGGAATCGGTGAGGAGCTGGGAAAGCTACGGTGACTTTCTTCAGACCGGATTACGCTGGATCATCGGAGAGCAGGTTCCTTCAGGCATCGGCGTGAGGCATCAAATTGACGGCTCTGAGCTGACGATCGACTTGATTTATGATTCCGAAATCTGGTCAGACCGCTTTGCGCTGTCCCCTCCCCGCCTCGTCATCGAACGGGGCAATGAAACGAGAGCTGCAGAACCATTGACCTGGGAGCGCCTTGCCCCGGGACATTACTCAGTCAAAACTGAGCTTCGGGAATCGGAACCAGTGCGCGGCGCCGTTCAAATCACGGGGTCGGCGCTGCCCTTTGGCCCGGTTGTGGCTGGTTCAGCGCTGGAATGGGAATTCAACCGGGAGCGGATCATCGAACTGGAAGAATCCGCACGCACCAGCGGCGGCGGTGAGCTCCTCGATCTCTCGCAAGCCTGGCGAAAACCGGAAGCGTCGGGCGTCACGCCAATCCGCGAATGGCTATTCCTTGCCGCCCTCCTCGCTTTTCTAATCGAAACTTTTGCGACCCGCACGGGATGGGCTCTACCGCAATGGACACCCGGCAGGAAAAGCGCCTTTCCCGTTCGCACTCGCGCGTCGAGAGCATCCTCTCCTGCGCCTCACGCGGAGATTGCGCCCATTGCAGAAGCGAAACCCCTGCCTGAACAGGATACAGCCACCCGAAAGAATCGCTACACGAGAGCAAAAAGGCGTCATTAAGCCTTTTGAGTTTTTGCATCACCGTCTAAGATTTTTGCTTCACTATCGACATGAGAAAAGCTGCCCTAACCGCCATCCTGACACTTACCCTCGTCTGCCTTGTCACGGCTCAGAATCAGGAGAACAAGAAATCTAAGACCTGGCCCGAAACCGCAGTCGAAAAATTCAAAGACAATCCCACACCGGAGCACAAAGCGACAATCGATGCAGGGGTCCCGCCCCGCACTGCTGATCCTGCTAAAGAGCGGAAAGTTCTCGTCTTCTATCGGTGCGAAGGTTTCGTCCACACCTCGATCCCTTTCGGCAACTATGCGATGGAAGCGCTCGCGAGAGAGACCGGGGCTTTCTCGATGGATTTGGCCGATGAATACGATGTTTTCACCAAAGAGAACCTCGCTCAATACGACGGCATTATTTTCAACAACACCACGCACCTCAAGCCCTCCGAGCCTCAACGTGCTGCGATCCTCGATTTCGTGAATTCCGGCAAAGGCATCATCGGCCTTCATGCCGCAGCGGATAATTTCAACGGCTGGGAAGAAGGAATCGCGATGATCGGAGGGATCTTCGACGGTCACCCCTGGACTGCGGGCGGCACCTGGGCTTTCAAGGTCGAAGATCCGGACCACCCTCTGAACGCCGCGTTCAAAGGAAAAGGCCTCTGGCATAAGGATGAAATTTACTGGTATAAGGCAGAGAACTTCGAAGGACGGGATAAGCTTCGGGTCCTCCTCAGCCTCGACATGTCCAAGCCGGAGAATGCGGAGCCTTTTAAGGCCGAAAAATGGGAAGGCAAAGTCGAGGATCCAACCAAGGTGGACGTCCCTGTTTCCTGGTGCCGTGAGATCGGAAAAGGTCGGCTTTTCTACACCAATCTCGGCCACAACGACATGACCTTTGCTGACCGAACCGTGCTTCAACATATGCTCGATGGCATCCAATACGCACTCGGTGATATCGAGGCTGATGCGATCCCTTCAGATGAGATCACGGTGAAAGTCGTCTCCGCTCCTGATTCAGCTGAGTAGTCGAACCGACACCCTCAGCTATCATGCTCGAACGCTATCTGGATTTTGCAGAGCGAACCGCCCGGGAGGCCGGGGCGCTGACCCTTGAATACTTTCTCACTGATCTCGCGCCGGCCGAGTTCAAGGGTGATGACACTCCTGTGACGATCGCCGACCGCAATGCAGAAATGCTCATCCGAAAGCGGATTGAAGAGGAATTCCCCGACCACCAGATCGTGGGTGAAGAATTTGGTGAGTCTTCCTCTGAGTCAAATTCGACGCACCGCTGGATCATTGACCCGATCGATGGCACGAAATCCTTTGTCCATGGCGTCCCCCTTTACGCCGTCCTCCTCGCCCTGGAGATTGACGGCAAGGTGGAAGTCGGCTGCGCTTACTTTCCGGCACTCGATGAGATCATCATCGCGGCGACCGGACTCGGTGCTCACTGGAACGGCAAACCCTGCCACGTCTCAGAAGAGAGCGCGATTGACCGCTCGGTCTGCGCGCATATTGACACCGCCTACTTTGCTCAAAATGGAAAAGGCGAGCCATGGCAGCGACTCCAGGAAGCGGTCTACTACAACGCCGGCTGGTGCGATGCCTACGGCTACCTACTCGTCGCGACAGGACGCGCTGAGATCATGCTCGACCCGGTCATGGCGGTCTGGGACTGCGGCCCCTTCCCACCTATATTCCGCGAGGCCGGAGGATACTTTGGTGATTGGTCAGGAAACGAGGGTAACATCAACGGCGGGGAAGCTCTCGCCACGAACCATCTTCTCAAAGAGGCCGTCGTCGGCCTCCTGAACAGCTAAGCACAAATGACTCTTTTGCGGACCCTACTTTTCTGCAGCGTCTTTCTGCTCCTTACCGCAGGAACGGCCAAAGACTGGTACGTCCACTCCACTCTTGGATCCGATGAGAATGACGGCTCTCAGAATTCCCCCCTGAAGACCGTTCAGATCGCCGTCAATCGCGCCGGCGTCGACGACCGCATCCTGCTCTTCCCCGCCAATTCGCTCTATCGGCAATCCATCACGCTGAAATCGTCAGCACCGGGAATCGTGATCGAAGGCAATGGAGTCACTTTGACCGGGGCAGACCCGCTGCCGCTCGATCAATGGGAAAAACGGGAGGAAAGATTGCATCGCATTCGCCTGCCGAGGACACGCTGGGATCGTCACTTGCTCATTGTGAACGGCACCGCCCAGCGCATGGGGCGGCTCTGCGCTAATCCTATCGACTTCCCCACAGTTGAAAACCTAAAGGAAGGAGAATTCCGCTGGGACCCCATCAATGAGAAAGAAGGTTGGCTAATCTATCGCGGAGAACCGGACGGCCTCGAATGGTCGACTCGCGAGAATGGATTCGCGACCTCCGGGGATCTTCGCAACGTCAAGGTCTTCGACCTGAATACTCAGCATTTCCTCAATGATGGATTCAACATTCATGGCAGCGCAAGAGGCATGCAGTTTTTTAACATCAGCGGCATTGAAAACTTCGACGAAGGCTTCAGCGCCCATGATGGCTCCACCTCATGGATTCGTGGTGGCAAGTTCCTCCGCAATGAGCACGCCGTCGCCGATGTGAATCGCGCTGACACCTACTACACCAACTGTCTTTTCGGCGAAAGCATGAGCATCGAAGTCCTTTTCCAGGGTGGACGGCACAGCCTCACCGACTGCCGCATCGAACCGGCGCGCGATTCCCTCCCGATTTCGATCCAGGGCAATGATGAAAATTCAGCGAGCCTCGTCCTGCGCCGCGTCAGTATCGACACCTCGATCCTCCAGCAGAAAAAATGGAGCGTCGGAGCCGGAGTCACCGTTTTCATCGATCACGAGACCTTGGCCGCGACTTCCGCGCTAGTTCTCGACAAGCACCCTTCGTCCCGCATCACCGAGGAACTCTATCGGACTTTTCCAATCGGGCGCAATGCGGACGGCTCCCCTCTCATGGCCTGGGTTGGGGGCGGGACCGGCAATCCACGCTCCAGCAGTTATCGCATCATCCATTTCGATAAGCATGATCCCGATGAAATTGCCTCCAAAATCTCCCCCGAGAATGACTGGTTTGGATTGCTCAGCCCACTTCCTGATTTGAAATACCCCCCTGAACCGGGCAACAAAGACCCCGAGTCCGAAACCGCACGGGCGATCTGGACCTGGATCGGACTCTGCGCCCCGAACTCAGTTTTCCTACCCGACACCCCGGCGGGTCTTCACCTCGCGGAAGCTCTTCGAAATTACCCGCCGGCCGGGGTCGGTATTGTGAACGTCTTTATCTCCGAGGAAATAGAAGAGGGCGAAACTCGAACTTCGGTCCTCTCTAGATTGCGGGAAGATTTGCCTTCGGCCAGCGATTCGATGAACGAACGGCTTCGACGCACGCCTCAGGAAGTCTTCAACGCCCTTTCTAAATTCTATGGGAATACGTTCGACGGAACCTATCTCGATGGTCTCGCCATCATCGCGCGGATTCGGGCTTCGTCACCAAACCTTTCCAAAGAACTCGCGAAGGAAAATCTCGAGACGCCCGTTTCCACCAACCCGGGTCAGCTTTCTGCAAACCTGCTCTACGCCTGGATTGATGAGCCGTGGGCGCAAGACCGTGTTCAAGAAGCTGCAGATCAGGCATTTCATGAAAACGGAGAGCCTCAGGAGGCAATGCCCGGACACAACGAGATGAGTGATTCAATATTCATGGCAGCCCCCCTTCTCGCAGCCGCCGGGGCGATCACGAAGGACGAGCGCTATTTTGCTCAGTGCCTCAAACACGTCGAACACATTCAAACCCTCTGCCTCCGGGAGGACGGCCTCTACCGCCATTCCCCGCTCAATGAAGCCGCCTGGGGTCGTGGCAATGGATTTCCGGCCCTTGGTCTCACCAAAGTTCTCGACTATCTCCCCGAAGATCATCCGGGCCGCCCTTTCATTGTCGAAAGCCTCAACGCGCATCTTGAGGCCCTCGCCCAACACCAGAATGCCGATGGACTCTGGCATCAACTGATCGACCTGACCGATACCTACCCGGAATTCACCGCCAGCGCCATGATCGCCTACTGCATCGCCCGCGGGATCAATGAAAAGCGGCTCGAACCGTCAATCTGGATGCCACGTTTGTCATCCGCGTGGGAAACAATCAAAACCTTGATCAGCCTCGACGGCAGCTCCTTTGTCAACGTCTGCCCCGGCACCGGAAAGCAACCGACTTTGGAAGACTACTATCAGCGGGAGCCAGTGACCGGACCGGATAAACGGGCCGGGGCAATGGCGATGTTGCTTGCTCAGGAGATGATCGCGCTCCAGGCAAAGTGATCAGGGGTGATAACTCAGGATAAAGGGACCAGCGAGCTTTACCGCTGCAGTGACCCCCTGAGACTCCCGAAAAGCTTTCAGATAAGCCGCCTGGATCGCCGGGGCAATCTCCACCGGCGAAGCTTCTCCGCCTTTCAGGTTGCGGTAGAGATCAATCATGAAAAGGGCGGTCTCACGGTCAGCCACGGGCCAAAGCGTCAGCAGTAAGTGTTGAGCGCCTGCCTGCATCATTCCCCTTCGCATCCCCAAAACACCCTCACCCGACCGAGCTTCCCCGAGACCGGTTTCACAGGCGGAAAGGACAACCATCCACGTGCCCTCGAGATCCAGCTGCGACATTTCCTCTGCCGTGAGAATCCCATCTTTGGAAGTATCCAGAATCCTGCCCGCTCCCCACTGCTTCAAAGTCGCTTCAGCCCCGGCGAGGGCCACTCCGCTCCGGTGCATGGGATTGTCGAGGACAACGTCACTGAACGACTCCAATGCTGCGGCGGCCTGACTCGCCACTTTCGGATCCCAATACCTTTGAGCCCGCTCCAGCGGATCCGACTTTCCTGTCCTCGGCAAATAGAATCCATGAGTCGCGAGATGAAGCACTCCGGGCGAATCCACGGCGTTGACCGCTACCTCCGTCGCTTCCAGCTCAAGGTGACTGTGAATCGTCCATCCCCATTCCTTCTCAATCAACTCCCTCACGGCCTCCTCCTCCGCTTTTGTTCCCGGCAAGGGGGAGAGCCCGATCCGCCCAAGGACCCCGCGCATTGATATGGCCGCATCGCCACCGAGAGAGCGCTGCCCCGCCACCTCGTCCGTCGCGGGCGTTTGGAAATCGGGGTTTGCGATTATCTCCATGGTTTTGTTCCTCGTCGAATCAGACTCCCGCAGCAGATCCCGACCTGAGGTCACATAAGTCATCGGCCAGACCTCGCCGGCGAAACGCCCGTCTTCTTCCAACAGCGTCGCAAAAGAAAAAAAGTTCAGGGTTCCGTCCGGGGACAGAATGATCCGTTTCCCGGGTTCAGGAAGCGCTTCGGCCAGAGGCTTCCAGATCAGATCACCCATCTTTCCAAGAAATTCAGCCATCTCTTCATCCGGTGCGCTTGAGCGGACCGCATCAGCGTAAACTTTCATTCCCTTCTCAATCTGCGATGCTTCCCCCAGAGGAAAAAATTGAGGCTTTCCTTCACTTGCAATCACCACCGCCCCATAACGCAGCACAAAACGACCCGGAGCTGAGTAGTCGCGATACTGAATATATTCGATCAACACCGCATCTTTTGGAATCGCAGCAGCGACCTCCTTCACCGTCGTTTTCAAAGAAGCCCGCGTCTTTCCATACACTTCATCTCCCTTCGTGAGACTTCCTTCCAATTCAGCGATCCTTTTCCGAACGACCGCGGTGTCGATTTCCTGCCGTGCCCCGAGCAGATCCTCCATCAGCTCCCGCCGCAAGGACTCAAGCTCAACCAGATCTTCTGCTAACTCAGGATCGCTTGCTTTACTCGCCAATCCACGATCCTCCAAAATAGACTCCAGAACGATCCCTTTGCTCCGTAGAACCGCTTCATAAAGTTCCTCTGCTTGCTTCAGCGTCGCAAAGAGGCTCCACGGATCAATTGAAGAACGATACGCAAGTCTCTGGGCCTCGTCTGCAAACGAAAGCACATCCTCCAGATTCTTCATTCTTGCAGCGAAAACCTCAGAGGCCTTTTCAGCAGCGAGATCGGCCTGCCCCGACGCCAGCGCGGCAAGAACTTCGCTTTCTCTGATATCCAGAGAAGCCGGGTGCCCTTCGGGATATTGCTCGTTGATCAGATTAATTGCTTTTCCGTAGGTCGCCGATGCCTCTTCAAATTTACCAAGAATAGCCTGTAGATCCCCAATTAACTTCAAGCTCTCCTCAGGCCTAATGACATTGTACTCGAGCGTCAGCATCCGCTGAACCTTAAAATCCTCTCCCCTCCGTTTCAATCCTTCGAGCATCAGGTCTAGAGCCGCCTGCTCTTCACCCGCCGCACGAAAAACCAGCGCTGATCTTTCGAAGATGAGATAATTCATGTTGATCGAGACCCCTTCCAGAGTCTTTTCAATCATCTCTTTGCTTACCGCAGGGTTAGTCGCGATTGTTGTCTTTGCCCATGTTTCATAGAGAGGCATCATCTGCGAGGCCGCCTCTCTGGATTCCTGACAAAAACCGACCGCTTCCTCATGCTGCCCTTGCAAAGTGGCCACTTCCGCCATCTCCATGAGGAGATTCGCCCGGGCCCGCAAATAGTTCATCTTGATTTGATCAGTGAAATCACTTTCCTGCCCACCATACATCTTAAACACCATCTCCCAGGCTCCATCAATTTCTTCCACCCGGTTAAGAAACGCCTCCATCGCTTTCGGATAATCCCCACTCGTGCGGTAGAAAGTACCCTCCATCGAAGAAACCTCTGCTGCGAGGATTTGAAATCCCATCGAAGAACTATCTGCTTCCTGCTTTTTCCAAAGCGGCAGTATCGCCAATGCTTCCTGGAACGACGCCGTTGCGCGCTCCAGATCGCCGGCAGCAAGATAAAAGTTAGTGAGACCGCGAAGACTGATCCTAACCCGGTCGTCCACCATCGCCATGAGCTGCGGAACGGCTGTCGGCGGCATCCCGGCCGGAGGCTGAATCGCTTTTGCCTGTTCCACACTGCGTAACAAATCAGCCTCCGCCCCTAGGTAGTCTCCCCGGTTGTAGCGAAGCGATGCACGATTGTGGAGCGCTGAATTCATTTGCACCCCGAGAGAAAAATCAGTCGCCATCGGCTCCATCGCCTCGACGAGCCGGTTTGAAACTTCCTCCGCGCCGGCAAGATCGTTCGCGGTCCATTTTTCAAAGAGCTCGTCCCAGATGGGCTGCACATCAGGCTGAACCTGTGCCCGGGAATCCACTGTCTGACTGAATAAAAGAACGAAAATCAAAAGTGTGCGGCAGCCCATCCTGAAGGCTAATCCCCGGAGTGGGCCGGAGGCAACACTTTCCCGGCCAAAAAAAAGACGGAGCCGAAGCCCCGTCTCTATTTTCACTGAAGAAATGAACCAATCAGGTCGTCTGATCGCCCCTGGCCATGACCACCTTACCGGTTCGCACCGTCTCGATGATATCGTAGCCATTGAGCAAACGAATCGCCGCATCAACTTTGCTGCTGTCGCCTTCGATCCGGACGATCATGGAGTCTTCGCTCATATCGACGGTTTTTCCGCCAAAGTGTTCGACGATCTGCAAAATTTCCGTCCGCTTCTCGCCGTTATCGACCGATACTTTTACCAGTGCCATTTCACGGGTCACCGAGTTATCCGGGAAGTGCTCATAGCAATGAATCACATCGATCAACTTGTCGCACTGAAGAATGATTTGTGACAATCCCGCAGGATCACCGCTGATCCCAAGAGTCAGCCTTGAAAAGCGAGGATCACGCCCCTGGGAGACGACCAGTGAATCGATATTGTAAGCACGCCGCGCGAAGATCTGACAGATTCGCATGAGGACACCGGGCTCGTTGTTCACGAACATACTCAAGGTGTGTCCGCCGATCACGTCAGGACGCGGCGCCGGTTTTTTATCCGTAGTGGTGATAGTTTTGCTCATTTTTCGAAAAGGAGTTGAGAATTAGAGAAGTAAAGTAGGAGAGAATCTTAGAAGGAGGAAAGGTTCTCAGGAACGAGCATTCTTTGCTACTCGACTCCTTTACTCCTCTGCTCCTTACGAAAAGCGCCTCCGGCGCTTAAGTAGAGCCGATAGGCTTCTCCATTTTGTATTTCGGTGGCTCAATCAACATGTCTTCGAGAGCGGCCCCTGCCGGGATCATCGGAAACACGTTTTCTGTCTTGATGCACTCAGCGTTAATCAGGATCGGGCCGTCGTTGTAGTCGAGCGCCTCCTGCAGTTTCTTCCGAACGTCTGCCGGACGCTTGATGTTAATCCCTTTACAACCGTAAGCCTCAGCCAACTTCACGAAGTCAGGATTACCTTCGAGGTCCACTCCGCTCTCACGGTTGTCGAAGAAAAGCTCCTGCCACTGACGCACCATCCCGAGATAGTGGTTATTCAGCACCAGAATCTTGATCGGTAACTTGTGGATCACCGCCGTCGCAAGTTCGCAAAGAGTCATCTGAAAGCCACCGTCACCGGAGACCGAAATCACGGTCTCATCAGGGCAGGCAAACTGCGCACCGATCGCGGCAGGAAAACCAAATCCCATCGTGCCGGCTCCACCGGAACTGAGCCACTTAAAGGAAGCATCATTCGTGTAAAACTGAGCCGCCCACATTTGGTGCTGCCCCACGTCAGTCGAGATGATCGCATTGCCGTTGGTGAGGTCGTGGATCTCGTCAAGAACATGCTGCATGCGAAGACCACCCTGCTTCTTGTAGCCAAGAGGAAACTTCTTTTTATAGCCGTTCAAATGCTCAAGCCAGTCAGCATGATCAGCTTTCTCAACAAGCGGAAGAAGTTGCCGGAGCGCTTCCTTCGCATCACCCACCACCTGAACGTCCGGGACAATCATTTTGCCCATCTCGGCGATGTCGATATCAATGTGAATGATCTTCGCCTGCGCACCAAACTTGTCGGCCTGACCAATGATCCGGTCATCGAACCGGGACCCGACATTGAAGATCAAGTCACACTCACAGATCGCCTTGTTCGCATAGGCGGTTCCATGCATCCCCAGCATCCCGAGAGAAAGTGGGTGAGTCTCCGGAAAGACACCTTTACCGAGCAAGGTCATCGTCACGGGACACTCCATCTTGTTCGCGATTTCCATGAGCTCTCTCTCAGCTCCGGAAATCATGGCACCATGACCAGCAAGAATGAGAGGCTTTTTCGCGGCATTGATCAACCGGGCCGCCTCTTCGATTGAAACCTTATCGATCTCCATCGCCTTCTCAGGCTTGTAACCTGGAAGATCAAGTTCGGCAGCCATCTCATCATCAAAATCAGCGGTGAACGCTGACTGACTGATGTTCTTAGGCACGTCGATCAAGACGGGACCGGGACGACCTGTCGTGGCAATGTGGTACGCCTCTTTGGCAATGCGAGGAAGCGCGTTGGTTTCTCGAACCAGATAGTTGTGCTTCACGATCGGAATCGTAATGCCGAAAATGTCAGCTTCCTGAAAGGCATCTTTACCGAGCATCCAGGTCACCTGCTGACCGGTCACAATGATCATCGGAACCGAATCCATCATCGCAGTCATGATCCCGGTGATGGTATTACCCGCACCCGGACCGGAGGTCACCAAAACTACCGCCGGCTTCCCCGTCGCGCGAGCGTAACCGTCCGCCATGTGAGTGGCACCCTGCTCATGACGCGTGAGGACAAACTTGATATTCGATTTGACCGTTTCAAGGGCATCAAAAATCGGAAGCGCCGCGCCACCGGAATATCCGAAGACATACTCGATGCCCATGGCATCCAGTGTCATAATGAGCGCCTGAGCGCCGTCGAGTTCAGGTAATTTTTGCTTTGCCATGAGTAAATCGGTTGGTTTACACAATAATCGCAATCTTTGGCGGAATTGCAATCCTAAAATCGCGCACTTCACCTAAAAACCCCTATCTTTAACTAACTCGACACGGATTTTTGGGGCGCTTGGCTACTTTGACGTAATCTTTGCTCTCGCAAAGACAAAACAGGGTTAGGTCACCGACCTAACCCTGTTCGAAAAAGTGCTGCCGTTTCCTGATCACGGCAGCGGAAAATCTTCATTCAGGGATTTCACCTTGAGACGAAGTTCTTCGAGCTTCCCGGCATCTTCGCGATGCGTGATCGCTTCGTGGATAAATTGCCCGACGGTCTCCATGTCGGACTCTTTCATGCCGCGCGTCGTGACGGCCGGGGTTCCGATGCGGATTCCGCCGCCTTTGAAGGGGCTTTCGGTATCGAATGGAATCGAGTTCTTGTTCACCGTGATACCCGCCTTATCAAGGGTCTCCTGGACGATCTTTCCATTCAGGCCCGCAGGGCGCAGATCGATCATGAAGAGGTGGTTATCGGTTCCGCCCGAAATGATGGGGTATCCGAGTGACTGCATTTTCGCCGCGAGCGCCTTGGCGTTCTTCACGATCTGCTCCTGATAGGCTTTGAAGCCAGGCTGAAGCGCTTCGTGGAAACAAACAGCTTTCGCAGCGATGACGTGCATGAGCGGTCCACCCTGAATTCCCGGAAAAACGAGAGAATCGACTTTTTTCGCCAGATCAGGATCGCTCGTGAGGATGAGGCCGCCGCGAGGACCGCGGAGGCTCTTGTGAGTCGTCGTCGTCACAAAATGAGCGTGTTCGATCGGTGAAGGATGAACCCCGGCGGCGACGAGTCCTGCGATGTGAGCCATGTCGACAAAGAGATAGGCGCCGACGGAATCGGCAATTTCACGCATCCGCTTGAAGTCGATGATACGGGAATAGGCTGAAGCACCCGCAGTGATCATTTTCGGCTGATACTCTTTCGCAGTTTCGGCGAGAAGATCGTAGTCGATCGTCTGATCCACTTCGGTGACTCCGTAGTGCTTCACTTCGTACAATTTGCCGGAGAAGTTCGCAAAGTGACCGTGAGTGAGGTGTCCGCCGTGAGCGAGATCCATCGTGAGGATCTTGTCGCCCGGGTCAAGAACACTGAAGTAAACGGCGGCGTTCGCCTGCGAACCGGAGTGGGGCTGCACATTGGCAAAGCCACATCCAAAGAGCTCCTTTGCCCGCTCAATCGCGAGAGTTTCAGCAACATCAACATTTTCACAACCGCCATACCAGCGCTTTCCGGGGTAGCCCTCGGCGTATTTGTTCGTGAGGCAACTTCCCTGAGCCTGTTGAACCGCCTTCGAAGCAAAGTTTTCCGAAGCGATCAGTTCGATATTGCCGGTCTGGCGCTTTTCTTCCTCCTCGATCACCGCGTAGATTTCAGGATCAACAACGGCGACATGCGGCGCACTGACAGCGGCTCCGCAGGCATTCATCTTTGCGACTCGTCGCTCATGGCGTCCACCCGCATCAAACTCGGATCCGAGCCACGCATCGACGATCTCACCAGCCTCTTCGGCCGTGTTGAAATCGCCGGCAAGACAAAGAACGTTGGTGTCGTTGTGGACCCGCGTCTTCGCCGCCAGCGCAGGATTCGTCACGACAGCTGCCTGGATTCCCGGAAAACGATTCGCCGCAACCGACATCCCAATACCCGTGGTACAGCAGAGAATACCCAAATCCTTTTTACCGGAAACAACAGCCCCCGCCACTGCATTGGCATAGTCGGGGTAATCGACGGACTCGGTCGAGAAGCAGCCAATGTCCTCCACGTCAAAGCCTTGACCTTTGAGATGAGCGACAACGGCTTCCTTCAGTTCAAAACCGCCGTGGTCGGTTCCGATGATGAGAGTGGGTTTATCCATGTTAAATGAGGCGAAAATCTTGCAGGGGTAAGGATTTACGAAGCGTTAGCTAGATCGGGAGACCCTAAAAGTCAAAATAACTTAGCGGTGCAGCACGCGACCGGCCTCAAACATTGCCTTCAAGCGAGTCGGGAGAGGGATCGCCGGTCGTGACAAAGCTGAGGATTGATGGCATCGCCTCCTCAATGAGATCACGGGTCAGCTGATATTCGTCAAGGTCGCCACCGATCGGATCAGGAACGTTCAGATCATATTCGTCTTTTGCGACGAACTCTCGAAGGACAAAGGTTTTCTCCAGGCTGTGCGGAAAGTATGCCCGAATCGTCTCGATGTGCCCCTCGCCCATCCCGAAAATGTGGGTAAACCCTTCAATCATTTCGGGGGTGATCATCTGGCTCCTCTGCCGCGAAATGTCGATCCCCCGCTCTTGCATCGCAATGATCGAATTTTGACTCGGCCTGTCCCCCTCCATCGCCCCGAGTCCTGCCGAAGCGACTTCGATCCCGTGCCCGCCTTTTTCTGCGAGATCACGAAGCAGCCCCTCAGCCATCGGGCTGCGGCAAACATTTCCAGTGCAGACGAAAAGAATACGGGAATTCATCAAAAGAACGACACAGACTTTCAATGGAGCGGAGAACCATGAATTGTAAAGCCTCAAGCCGGAAAAACCGCCTTGATCCTCCTGCCCTCGGGATTATGGTCGCCATCCCATTCGAAGTTAGCACTCCGAACCCGACATGACTCTGTCCGAACTACTCACTCCAGAGCGGGTCATTGCCGAGATGCAATCCGAAGAGCACTGGCCTGCTATCGTAGAGCTAGTCGATCATCTCGTTAAGACCAGCACGCTCACGACCGCTCAAAAAGAGCCGGCGCTCGCCGTATTGAAGTCTCGTGAAGAGCACAGCAGCACTGGCATCGGCGGCGGGATCGCAATCCCGCATGCGAAACTCCCCCATCTCGACGAGATCGTCGCCGTCTTCGGCCGCTCCAGCCGCGGTGTCGATTTTTGCGCGCAGGACTGCGCTCCGGTCCACTACCTCGTTCTCTTTCTTGTGCCGGAAGGGCAACATGGCGCTCATCTCAAGACGCTTGCCTCCATCGCAAAGACACTGAACAGCGCCGAGACACGCACCCAACTCGGCGGCGCCGGAGACGCTGAAGAAATTTACCAAATCCTCGCGCAGCACTAAGCCTTCGCCCTCATCACTTTGTCATGTCCGCAACGATTGCTGAACTCCTCGCCGCCCGTCTCAACACGGCACTTTCCACGACTGAATTCTCAGGAGAACTCCCCGCCGGTTTCATCGCTCAGGTCGAGCAGGCACAAAACCGCCAGTTCGGAGACTATCAGTCAAACGCTGCGATGGTCCTGGCCAAGCAGGTGAAACGCAATCCTCGCGATGTCGCTGCTGCAATTATAGACTTCTTTGATGGCGGCGAACTCAGCGAAAACCCGGAAATCGCCGGCCCTGGATTCATCAACTTCCGCCTCCAAACCGGATTCCTTGAAAGTCGTCTCGGTGAACTGCTTTCCGATGAAGAAAAGCTCGGTGTCCCGATAGCAGAAAATCCACGAACCATCGTCGCGGATTTTTCAGCTCCAAACGTCGCGAAGCCGATGCACGTCGGCCACATTCGCAGCACAATCATCGGCGACAGCCTCACTCGCATCGCAAAATTCCTCGGGCACGAAGTCATCTCCGACAATCACATCGGCGACTGGGGCACGCAGTTCGGCATGATTTTGTGGGGGTGGAAAAATCTTCTCAACGAAGAAGCTCTCGAAGCGGATCCCATCCCGGAACTCCTCCGCATCTATCGCGAGGTGAATGCGAAAACGAAAGAAAACGAAGCCCTGCGTGAAGAGTGCAAAAACGAACTCGTGAAGCTGCAGGGTGGCGATGCCGATAATCTCGCGATCTGGGAACGATGCATTGCGCTTTCCAAAACCGGATTGCAGAAAATTTACGACCGCCTCGATATTAGCTTTGATCTCTGGCTCGGCGAGAGCTTTTACAACGACCGCCTCGCTCCGCTCGTCGATTCGCTCCTCGCCTCGAAGATCGCCGAAGAATCCGACGGCGCGATCTGCGTTTTCTTTCCCGACGAGAAGCAGCTCGCCGACAAGCCGGCCCTGATCCGGAAATCCGACGGCGGGTTTCTCTACGCGACAACCGATCTCGCAACGATCGATTACCGGATCGAGGAACTCAAAGCCGACACCGTCTGGTATGTCGTCGGTGCGCCCCAGCAGTTGCACTTTGACCAAATTTTCCGCATCGCCAAACAGCGAGGACAAAACGCCGACCTCGAATTTATCCCCTTCGGATCTATCCTCGGGAAAGACCGCAAAATGCTCCGGACCCGTTCCGGCGACACCGTGCAACTCGCCGACGTCCTCGACGAAGCGGTGGAGCGGTCCCTCAAAATCATCGAGGAAAAGAATCCTGAATTATCCGGCGAAGAAAAACTGGAGATCGCAGAGATCATCGGGATCGGCTCCGTTAAATACGCGGAGCTGAGCCAGTATCGGATGACCGACTACATTTTCGACTGGGACACGATGCTCGCATTGAAAGGCAACACCGCGCCCTACCTCATCAATGCCTATGTCCGGACGCGCGCGATTTTCCGGAAGCTCGGGAGCGATTTCGAGAGCGGAGGTTCGATCACCCTCACCGCCGATGCCGAAAAAGAACTGACGCTGAAGCTCGCTCAGTTCGCCGAGACCGTTCCGGCGGTCCTCTCCGATTTCCGCCCCAACACTCTCGCGACTTACCTCTACGAACTGGCGACGACCTACCATCGCTTCTGGGAAGCCTGCCCCGTTCTCAAGGAGGAAGGTGACATTCGCGAAACCCGGCTCGCGCTCTGCGAGTTGACGGGGCGCGTCCTCCGCTGCGGCCTCGGTCTTCTCGGGATCCGGACAACGGAAAAAATGTGATACTCGATGAACGATCCCGTCTGGTTGGAAAAAGCGCAGGGCTATTTGGAACTCGGCATGTTCGATGAAGCCTGGGATGTCATTGAGACCCTCCCCGCCGATAAGGCAACCGGAGCCGACGCGCAGGAAATGCGGATTGTCATTCTTCTGGATCGCAAACACTTCGAGGACGCACTCGATCTCTGCCGTGGGCTGATCCGAAAAGAACCCGAAAACCACGCCGCCTTTATCCAGGGAGCCTACGCCCTGCATTCTCTGCAACGCACTCAAGAGGCAATCGACTTTCTTCAGACCGGCCCGGCCTCCCTCCGCGAAGAACAGTGCTACTTCTATAACCTCGCCTGCTACGAAGTCGCTCTCGGACGAACCGAAGCAGCCCTGACCTGGTTGCTTCAGTCAATTGAGTTGGACCCACGAAATCGCACCCGTGCCCTCGCCGACGCTGATCTCAAAATCCTTCACGACAAGATCCCCCGCAAAGGAAAGTAGGATGTCGGAATTAATCGAAGAACGCTTTCTCAAAAACTTCGAGGAACGGGGAGAACTCGGGGCGGCCGTTTCGATCTGGAAGGACGGAGTGGAAATCATTTCATTGCACCGGGGATGGCGGGACAAAGAGAAAACGCTCCCCTGGGAAAAAGACACCCTCGTTCCGGTCTGGTCAGCCACGAAAGGACCCGCCGCCATCGCGACTATGCTCGCGCTTCATGAAAACGGATTCGCGATTCATTCGCGCGTCTCAGAAGTCTGGCCCGAGCTGAGAGCCGCCTCTTCGAGCAAACTAACCCTCGCTGGCTTGCTCTCGCATCAGTCCGGCCTTCCCGCGCTTGACCCTGACAAGCGTGCAAACATCCTCAGCCACCGGAGCGTCATCCGTGAAATGGAAACGCAGGCTCCGTTTTGGGAACCCGGCAAAGCTCATGGCTATCACCCGCGGACCTTTGGCTTTCTCCTCGACGAAATCGTCCGCCGTGTCACCGGAGGAACCTCCCTCGCGCACTTCTGGAATACCCGTCTCGCCAAGCCGATGCGGCTCGACTTTCATCTTGGAGAACTGAATCAAACTCACCTCGATCGCCTCGCGACGATGATCCCACCGACCGTGTCGCGCCCTGCCGAAGAGGAACTCCCCTTCTTCCGTGCCCTCGCGCAAAAGGACTCCATCGCCCAGGCCGCCTTCAGTTCACCCGGAGGAATGCGCGCCCTCAGTGACATCAACAAGCTGGAGTATCTGCAAGCGGGCATGCCCTCGCTCGGCGGCGTCGGCACCGCGTCGGCTCTGGGTGAATTCTACTCCATCCTCGCGCAAGGCGGCGTGCAGGACGGAGTCACCGTCCTTCCAAAGCCCGTCATCGAAGCAGCCCGGTCCCTCCAATGCGATGGCGACGACAAGACCTTCATGATGCCAACCGCCTTCACCTGCGGGTTCATGAAAGACCCACTCGATGCGCAGGGCAATAAACTAAGACATCGCTTTGGTCCCTCCTCGAGAGCCTTCGGACAACCCGGCGCCGGCGGCAGCCATGCCTTCGCCGATCCCGAAAACGGAATCAGCTTCGCCTACGTCATGAATCAAATGGAAGTTGGCGTCCTCCCGAATCAGAAATCGCTCGATCTCGTCGAGGCGATCTACGCGTAGCGATCTCGTCACGGTCTCCACCACTGATCCAATCGCTCTTCCAAAGCGACACGGACCTCATCCATTTTAGGATCCCCAATCAAATCCGCCTTTTCGCCCGGATCCTTCGCCACATTAAAGAGCGCCGGCTTCTCCAAGTAATCCCCCCACGCTTTCGGGCCGACTGGAACGATCAATTTGAAATTACCCTGACGAACCCACCGATAGGCTACCTCCTTCTCCGGCTGCCCAAGCACCTCCGCATCCCCCGGGTAGACTGCCCCGAAAACCGCCCGTTCCGGATCAAGGTCACCCGTCAAATCCCGACCGGGCATTTTCTCGAATTTCTCTCCTTCCGCACCGGCCAACTTCAACAGGGTCGGGACGATGTCGATGCTGCTCACGAGTTCCTCGTGACGTCCTGCAGGAATGACCCCATCCCAGCGAATCAAAATCGGGCTTCGCACCCCCTCATCGAAGGGCGCGCGCTTGCTGTTTTTCGTGTGAGCAAACTCCTGCGGACGATTTTTCTCAGACTTCTCACTGGGGGCCCAACCATTGTCTGACACAAACACAAAAATCGTCTTCGCCGCATCGGCATTCGTCTCCACAAAATCGATCAAATCTCCGACCGTCTCATCGAACTGAGCAATCGCCGCAAAGTAAGGAATCTCATGAGGCTTCACCCCGGGGGTGCTCTCCGCGATATCGTAAAATTGCTCCGGCGAATCGTGCGGCTGATGCGGCAGGTAGGGCGCATACCAAACGAGCCAGGGTTCCTCATTCCCCTCACAATCGAGAATGAAATCCTGAATCGGCGCCATTGTCTCCCGCCCGATCTGAAGACCGGAATCGCCATTACCGTGCGCGACCAAATCACCCGACGCTAGCTTACGAATCCCGCCGTAGGTCTGCGTGGCCGGTGGAGCCGTGAAAGTCGTCATCCCTTCGGTGAAGCCGCCGTTCCGCCAATGCCCTTCCCAATATTTCCCCGTCTGCAGAGCGCGATAGCCAAGCTTCTCAACAAGTAAGCGCGGGAGCGTGTCCACTTTCCTGATCAGCTCGAATTCCTTCTCCCGAGTCGTCACATATTCCTCAACACTCGTCATCCGGTTGTAGGCCGAATTACCGGGAGGGCCGTGATTGAAATGGATCTGGTGCTGATGACAATAGAGCCCCGTCATCAAGGTCACGAGCGAAGGCCGGCACACGCTCGTCGTCAGATAACCGTTCGGGAAACTCGCCGACTGCGAAGCGAGGCGATCCAAATTCGGCGTATGGACCCGATCATTCCCCATGAACCCGAAGTCCGACCAAGTCTGATCATCGGAAATGATGTAGACGATGTTCGGACGCTCGTCACCCGATGCCAGTGAGACCTGGAGGAAAATCAAGATCAACAACAGCCGTCTCATTTCTGTGGAATCTTATTGAGCGTGTAATAAGCGTTCGCAAAGTCGAGATCCCGTCCGTCAGCGGAAAGAATTCCTTTGGTTCGCAACTCGTGGACATAGAACGGGCGCAGTCCTTCAACTTGAATCCTGACACGCTTCCCATCTTCTGAAATTTTCTGAACGGAGATGGTGTGCTCCTTCGTCTGAATCTCCTCACTGCCATACGACGATGAATACTCGTAAGTGTAGCTGCTCATCTCAAAGGCACCGTCCAGGGAAGCTTTCTCAACCGGCTCGGTGAAGAGAAGTTCGAAGCCATCGGGTCGGGCACTCATTTCCTGAATCGAAAACGGAGGAGCGCCAGTGAACGAGACCCGTGAAAGACCGTAGGATCGATTCCCGAGCGAGGACCATCCACGATTCGTCATGCCAACGAATAGTGATCCGTCAGGGGCAAAAGATAGTCGCACCACCGCTGCGGGAAAGCCGTCGAGAAAAGGAAAGCAGGCCCCCTGATATTCGCCGCCCACCTTCTCGAGAAAAACCCGGCTCACCGCTGAGTTTGTGAATTCCCCAATGAGCAGTTGCCCGTCGAAGGGGCCGAACTTTCCATCGGTATCGATCACCTGAATGTCCGTCGTGCTCCGACCCATTTTGTTATAGGGCAGCCAGACCGCCGGCGGGACAAATTCTTTACACTCCTTCAACGCGACCGGGTACGGGACATTCGCTTTCGGCACGTCTGAGAGTTGGAACGGAGCCTCAGAATCCTTCAACGTCCCCAGCGATTCCTGATTCCCGAAGAAGACGCCTTCGCGCAAATGATAGATCGGGCTCGCCGGGACCCAGGTCCCCTGCTGGTCGGAATAAAACATATCACCCTCCAGGTTTGCCCCCATTCCACTCGGCGAACGCATCCCGAAGGCTTTCGGGACAAAACGATGATCCTCTCCAATGATCCCGCCCCAGCCACGCCAGCCGGTGCTGTTGTCAGAGAGCTTGCCCATTCCAAGATTCAGCGTCACCCAGAGATTACCCTCTCCATCACGCTCCGGCCCGTAGGTGTAGGCATGATAGTTTCCTGACACATTCCAACCATCGCATTCCGTGAGGTAAGCATCCGCGACGCCGTCTCCGTCATTATCCTGCAAGCGGGTGATCTCCGACCGCTGCGAAACGAGAAGGTCTTTTCCGTCGCGGGCAAGGCCGAGCGGCTCGTGAAGACCCGAGGCGAAAAGCCGATAGGAAATGTCTTCGATCTTGTCCGCGAGCGCATTGTCTACCATCCAGACCTCGCCTTTCCGGATCGAGATTGCGAGGGTATCGCCGATCCACTCCATCCCGCTCACTTCCATCGTGATCCCGTCACCGGGCTTCCACTCCGTCGAGCGTGAGTCGCTCGGCGAACTCGCGGTCATCAACTCAAAAACCTCGTAGGAAGGCTTTGCGTCCTCCGCCGCAGCGGCAGCAAAAACGCCAAGAACAATTGCCGTAAAAAGAATAGGTTTCACCTCCATGAATAAATGAATGTTAGGGTTTTTCCGGAGGCTTCGCTCGCCACTTCGACACCGGCGGGGTGCACCACCTTCGGAGCCTCGCCGTCTTCCCACTTGAGAGAACGAATTATCTTTCCATCTTCGACGCGGAAAGCTTCTTCGATCATTGTTCCGTCGCGCTCGCTCAGGAAAATGGGATTGCCTTCGGGATCGAGTCGATACCCGGCAAAACGTCCCGCATCTCCGCCTTCCGCAAACGCGAAGACCTCCTCACTGAGCGGATTCTCGAACGGAGCCGCCCGCGTGAACCAGGTGTCGTAGGCATCGAAAAACTGACCACGCCAAACGAGAGACGGTTTCCCAAGACTGCCATCGTAAGCAAGATGGATCTCACCGGGGAAACCGACGAGGATCGCCTTCGTCCCCGTCTTTTCGAGAAAGGTTCGCTGAATGATAGGGCGCTCACCGGGCACCAATTCAAATTGACCACCACTCCGGTCAGGGAAACCTTCCGGCGACCCTTGACCATCTTTGATGAATCCCCAGATCGCCGCGATCTGTCGATCCGTATCGCCCTCGAGCACATCCGGCACCATCGACTGCCCGCCGGGCCAGAGTGGCGGCATGAGCGTGCCGGGTCGATAGCTGGCAGGATTGATGAGATACTCGTGAAACCAACTCGATTGAAGTCTCGCATCGAGATTGCTAATATCGAGCGCCGGAATTCCGAGTGATTTCTGCTCGCCCCAATTATGACAGGTGATGCAGTTAGTCCCGCCGTGAATCCCGAGTAACTTCCTCCCTGACTCAATGTCATCGGGACGGATCATGATTGCCTTCGCTTCGGGCTTGGCATCCAATTCCTGAAACCACTTCGTGAAAACTTCCGCATGAGCCGCGTAGGCGGGCATCTGTGTGCTCATGTAAGGGCGGACCCGGCTCTCTTCTTCGCCCGCAAAAACGGACTTCATCCAGTCGGCCTGAAGCTTGTGCCCGATCCCGGTGAGAGGCGGCGGGAGGCGACCGGAATCGCCAAGGCCTTCATCACCGATGAAAAAATGATTCGTGTCATTCGTCGGGCCACCGATCCCGTCGCGATCGTGACAAGCGTAGCAGTTCATCGCCGCGAGGGTAAGCTTGCCATCAAGGCCATTCTCAGGACGGTCCCCGGCAAGGAAGAGGTTCAAGGAAGATCGTTGACTCACGGTGAGATCGTAGTGGGGAATTCCCGGAGTCGGCTCCGTGGAGAGGCAGTGACCGCTCCCTTCGTTGCCCACTCCCGAAAGAGGCTTCATCGCTTCCGCCTTAAGTCCGGGGAGGTCGTGACACGAAGCGCAATTCAGCTTCGTGACAACCGCTTTTCCCTGCTCAATCAATTCCGGCGACGCTTTCGGCCAGGCCGTTACCCCTGAGAGTTCACGCGGGTCAGACCCCTGGAAGTCGATGAGGTGCGCCGCGATATCGAGCGACTCCTGACGATCCAACTGAATGTGCGGCATTCGTCCATCGGTTCGGTATGAGGACGGACTGGAGAGAAAGAGATTCAACGCCTCGAGGCTCGTCTTCTGTTGAAAATCCGGATGCGCAATCGCCAACTCCGGAAGCAGTGCCTCGCCGCTCCCGTGTCGAGAGCGAAAATCGGAAGTCGGCGCGTGGCACGCGATGCAGCCCTTTTCGTGATAGAGCGCACTTCCCCGCTCTGCATTAGCATGACGGTCTCCGGGGAACTTGATCCCTTTTCCGATGCTACCGAGGTAGGCAACGACTGCGTCCACCTCACCATCAGCAACTCCGTGAAACATTAGCGGCATGTTAGAGCCCTCGCGTCCCGATTCGGGATCGCGCAGAAAAGCGACGAGCCAATCGCGCTCGATGCGCTGTGAAAGGTCAATCAGACGCGGCCCTTTCCGCGGAACCACCGTCGCCGATCCGCCATGGCAGCTCGCGCAGCCAAGTTCAGAAAAGAGCACTGCGCCACCTTCCGCCGTCGGCGTTTCAGAATGAAAACGCTCATACCCCACGACATGCGGCGAAGCCGTTGCCGGCGAGAGCCAGCAAAACATTGCAAGCGCAACCACCAGTAAGTAGGACGGGTTGCCTAACCCGTCGCCGCCTAGCCACGTCGGAAGATTGACATCTTCCGCTACATTTTCCGGAGCACACATATCAGGAAATCCTGGCAAGACACTCCCCGATGTAGGTTCGTGACTTATTGATCGCCGCCGTGATTTCCTCCGCCGTCTCGAGGATCGGAATCCCGCGCGGCGTTGGATGCATGAAAATATCCGCGAGGCCATCGAACTCGACCTTCTTCAACGCCGCCAAAATCGGCACGTAGTCGAGCGTCCCGAATCCGGGCAACTGTTTCAGCTCTTCATCCTTCGGCATCTTCTCTTTCGACGAGGGATGGAATTCCTGAAAATAGATGAATGGCAGGTTCTCTTTGCCGCAGTCCTCGATCAGCTTCGGAATGTCCTCGACCGCGTCGTAGAGATGATGCGGCGCAAAAGCGATCCCGACATTTTTCGAAGGATTCATCTCTGCAAAATAGCGAATCGAATCGGGCGAGGAAAGCATCGCCTTTTTGTGGTTCTCAATCGCCATCGTGATCCCGAGTTCCTCCGCGAGTTCATAGTGCGGCTTCAACTTTTCAAAGAACGCCTTCACCTGCGATTTCGCCTCGGCCCCGCTTGCGTCGATTTCCCCCATTTTTCCGGAGGCGCAGACGGTCATGTGACCACCATTCTTTTCCACCCACGCCATCTCTTCATCCTGCCCGAAAGGCCCGAGCGGATAGCAGGTCGAAATCGCCATCGTCGTGTCGTGCTTTTTCAGAAGCTCCTGAAACGCTTCATCGCCCATTTCCGTGACTTGCTCACGATGCGTCGCGTGAACCTTTCGCCAAATATCAACCGATTCACAGCCTGCTTTCTTGGCTTCGCCGAGAACGGTATCGACCGGCATGTCCCCATACATCGCCGACGAAAGCACGTAGCGAGGGTGAGAGGGTTTCGCACTCGCGACCGTCGGGATGACGGCGGCAGCACCGAGAATTTGGCAGGCTTTTCTACGATTCATGATTCGGGAGTTTGATGATTCAGCTAGGCTCTCTTCGCGGCCTCTTCTTCGAGCATTTTGATCCACGGCCCAACATAGGAACCGTTGTCGTGGAAAGTCCGGCCGGAGACGAGATTCCCGTCGATGACACAAGGCTCGTTCACGTAAATTCCACCGCAGATTTCGAGGTCGAACTGGCACTTCGCCACCGTCGCCATCTTGCGTCCCTTGACCCGATCCGCCCGCGCCGGAATTTCCACGCCATGACAGACGCTCGCAATTGGCTTGTTCTGATCGAAAAACCACTGCGTCAGCGAAATCAAATCCGCGTCCTCACGGATGTATTCCGGAGCACGTCCGCCGGAGAAAAGAATCCCGAGATATTCCTCAGGATTCACCTCGGAGAAAGCGAGATCGGCCTGGATCTGATAGCCCTCCCACTCACGGGTGATCGTCCAGCCCGGACGCACCTCGTGCATCACCATTTGATAGAGGCGTTTCTCAGGCGCGATCACGACGGGCTGAATCCCGGCTTCCTGAAGTCGGTAGAACGGATAGAGAGTATCTACGGTCTCAGCCGCGTCTCCGACCACGATGAGTGCTTTTCCAATGATTTCTGACATAACTCATTGTAACAGGATTGACGAAGCTGTCCCTACACCTATCGTGCAAGAAACCTCAGGTTTTTCGTCACCTTGAAATCAAATCCACACACTGAAGTAAAGCGAGTCGCAATCCTTGTCGAAACGACCCGCTCCTACACCCGGGAAATGCTCGGTGGCATCAGGCGCTACCTAGAGGGCGCGGGACGCTGGTCGACTTTCCTCGAACTGCGAGCCCTTGAATCCTCGCTTCCCCCCTGGCTTGGAAAATGGGATGGAGACGGTATTTTAACAAGAACTCACAGCCAGGCGATGGCGGACGCAATCGCGCTAACCGGCGTGCCGACGGTGGAATTGCGCTCCACCAACTACCACCAGGGCTTTCCTTTTGTGGGGATGGACAACGCGCTCATCGGGGAAATGGTCGCCGAGCATTTCCTGAATCGGGGCTATCGGAGATTTGCGGCCTACACCCTCGACACCGAATCCTTCTTCCGCGAACGAGTCAGTAATTTCGTCAGCCGCGTCGAAGCGAGCGGCGCACGCTGTGAACTGCTCCCCTCGCAGGGGGAATCAAGTCCGCTCGACTGGGAGATGCACCAGACCGAGTTGATGCAGTGGCTCCGCTCTCTCGAAAAGCCGATCGGCATTTTTGCGACGAACGACCAGCTCGCTTCACGCGTCCTCGATGCCTGCCGCCGCGCCTCCATCGCCGTTCCCGAAGAGGTCGCCGTCGTGGGATGTGAAAATGAGGAGACGCTCTGCACCTTCACCTCCCCTCCCCTGACAAGCGTCCAATTTGACGGTGAACAGGTTGGCTATCGGGCTGCGGAAACGCTCGACCTTCTCATGCAGGGGAAGAAACCGGCGCAGCAAATTTTGATTCCCCCGAAAGGGATCGAGGTCCGCGGCTCCTCAGATGAACTGGTCATCGAAGACGCGCTCGTCCTCCAGGCCGTCCGCATGATTCGCGAGGAGGCGCTCAAGGGAATCACCGTCGGCGAAATCTGTGACCGCCTCAACGTTTCGCGAAGCACGCTCGAGCGGCGCATGAAACAGCACCTCAAGCGCGGAACCAAGGGCGAGATGCTGCGGGTCCGCTTTCGCGAAGTGAACCGCCTCCTCCGGAACACCGACTTCACGATCGAAACGATCTCCGAGATGGCCGGCTTTTCTCACGCCCACTACCTCCAGGCCTCGTTCCGCGAACGCTACGGACTGACTCCGGGGGAGTATCGGAAGAAGAATCGGACCTCGACTTAGTTCAATCCCGACGGCGGCTCTTTCCCGTCCTTCGGGGGTGGGACAAACCGGAGGTCGAGATTCCAGCCCGCCTTTCCCGTCGTGTCGACGATCAACTTGGCGAGCGAGTGCAGAATTTGATCATTCAACGCCATCTCAATCCCCTGCCCCTTTTGGGGATGCATGCAGAGAAGCTGATTCCCATCCGGCCCCGCTTTGAGACCGACACTGAAAAGCAGGGCTGGCTCTTCTCCGAGCGGGAGGTAAGTGCTTTCCTGATACTGCGTTTTAAAATCCGCCTGAGAGACCACTTCCTTGTGCTTAATCTCCTGCTTTGCGGATTCGACAAGAGCATCCTTCAGCGGCGGCGCACCGCGCTCTGAAGCCGGGGGTTCATCAGCGGGATCGGTTCCGAGCAGCTTTGACAAGGTATTCCACAGCAGTCCGGCGTAACGTCTCGTCATCCAGAAGCGAAACTCCTGGCGGGCCTTCGTATTGAGGCGGAAAAGAATGCGGTCCTCCGTCGAAACGTAGGAAAGCTGCATCTGATGCATCTTGCTCATGGCATGAAAGTCGTTGCAGGAGAAGGCGCGTCAAGCGTCCTCATAGAGTTTAAAAAGACCGGAATGATCAAGGTCGCCATGACCCAACTCCTCGACGAAACGAATCCAGAGCGCTTTCGAGTTCGCGAGCGTGCTCGAATTGAGACCGACCTGCTCCGCCAGTTCCGCCATCAGTTTAACGTCCTTAAGCTGTAACTCGCTCCTTCCTCCCGGCTCAAAATCGCGCCGCACCATGCGGTCGCCATGCAGATCGAGGATCCGGCTTTCGGCAAAACCGCCGCGCAGCGCCTCACGCACGCGGCCCGAATCAACGCCCGCCAGTTCCGCCATCCGCAGCGCCTGCGCGACCGCATCGATCGTCTGCGCGACGATGAGCTGATTCGCCAACTTTGTGACCTGACCGGAACCGCTCTTGCCGAGATGAGTCACTTTTTCGCCGACCACTTTCATGACCGGGAGAACTCTCGCAAACGCTTCGTCAGCGCCGCCTGCCATGATCGTCAAATTTCCCGCCTCGGCGCCGACCTGCCCGCCCGAAACCGGAGCATCGATCCAATGAGCGCCGCGTTCTTCCATCGCTGCTGAAAAGCCAAGCGTTTCATTGTAGCCCGTCGTTCCGAAATCGATGACGCAGGTTCCGGAGGCTATGACCGGGAGGATCGTTTCGACGACCCCTTCGACAACATGATTGTGAGTCAAGTTGAGGCAAATGACCCCGTCACCGACCGCTTCGGCAAGGGCCGCAGGGTCAGTCGCAATGAGCATGCCGCGCTCCGCCGCTTCACGGGAGCGGGCCTCGCTGCGGTTCCAGACGACCATTTCCGCACCCGCGTCCTGCAAATGAGAGGCCATCGGCCAGCCCATGTGACCGAGGCCGATAAATCCAATCTTGTGTCTGAAAGTGGTTTCGCTCATCTTCGCTCCGGTTACGGTCTCAGATCTCAATACGAAACGCGAATGAAAGTTATTATCACCGGTGGCGGCGGATTTATCGGCAGTCAGTTAGCAAAACGGCTCGGCGAAAAAGGCAGTCTTGTCGGCCCTTCCGGCGAGCAGGAGAAAATCGACTCCATCGTCCTCTTTGACGCGCATTTTTCACCGGCAATTCAAGAGGGTTCAGCCCCCGACCTAACCCTCTTAAGTGGCGATCTCACCGACCAGGATTCCGTCTTTGCCGCGATCGACCGGGATGACATCGCCGTCTTTCACCTCGCCGCGATGGTGAGCGGAGAATGTGAGCAGCGCTTCGATGACGCCCTCGCCGTGAATCTCGACGGAACCCGCCATGTCCTCGACGCCCTCCGCGCCCGATCCGGAACTCCCCGGGTCGTTTTTGCCAGCAGCGTCGGCTCCTACGGCGGCGAAGACATGCCGGACACAGTCGGCGATCTCACGAAGCAGACGCCCCGCACGACATATGGCATGACGAAAGTCATCGGCGAACTCATGATCAATGATTATTCGCGGAAAGGCTTTCTCGATGGCCGTTCCGCGCGCCTCCCGACGGTCATTATTCGTCCCGGCGTTCCCAACGCGGCGGCGTCGAGCTGGGCGAGCGGGATGTTTCGCGAACCGCTCAGCGGCGAGACCTGTTACCTCCCCGTCCACCGCGACCAATGCCACCCCATGCTGGGCTACCGCGATGTCGTGGAATCTTTCATCGCGCTGCACGAAGCCGACCCCAACTTGATCGGCAGTGATCGCGCCTTCGGCCTCCCGAGCCATCGCATCTCTGTCGCGGAAGGACTCGCGATGCTGGAGCAAGTCGCTGATGAAAGAAGAATCAAACTCGGCCTCGTCATTGATGACCCAGACCCGGTGATCCAGGCAATCGTCGACAGCTGGCCAACGGCGACCGACGGATCGCGTGCCCTCAAGCTCGGCGTGCCCGAACCGAAATCAGTCAAAGACATCATCCGCGATTACATCGACGACTTTACTTCCCACACCTCATGAAACTGCTCCTACAAATCCCCCTCCTCGGCATCATTCTCGTTGTCTTCAATGTCATCATTCTCAACAACCCACTCTCGCTGCGCCCGGATGCGGGAGCCGTCTTCACACTGCCACTACCCTCCGGGGTGACGTGGGAAGCGACCGTGAGCGATCTCCTCATCATTTCGGGCGTAATCCTGCTCTACCTGGAACTATTTAAAGCGACCCGCACCAGTGTCAGCGCGATCATTGAGCACGTCTTTTCGTTGCTCGTGTTTCTCGTTTTCCTGGTCCAGTTCATCGTCTACCCACCAGCAGCGAACTCCACCTGCGTCATCCTCATGCTCCTCGCCCTGCTTGATGTCGTGGGAGGATTCACGATTTCGATTTCGACCGCGCGCCGTGATGTCGGCTTCGGGACGGCCTGACGGAATAACCACCCACTGGAAAGCTTCTGTGTATTCCGTGTCTTCTGTGGCTCAACCAACGGAAGCCCTGCTCTGAGCCGGGGCATTGGAATTTTCAACCACGGAAAACACAGAACACACGTAAAAGCTCTTCCCGATTAGTTTGGTGGGCAACTAAGCGAATTCGCTCATCTCGACGCTCTCGCGGCGCTTGATGGACTCCTGCGCCGCAAGACAAACTGCAACGGCGAGACGGGCGGAAGGGCCATCGTTCAGCGGGGTCTTCCCCGTCCGGACGCAGTCAATGAAATGTTCGAGCTGAGGACCGATCCCACGATCGACGCGGCCGGAGCTGTCCACGAAATTGGCGGCATCGCCCACGTCGGAAATCACGAGCTGCTCGGCGGCGCGTTCATCAAAGGGATGATAGGTGAGTTCGAGTGCCTGATTTCTCGTGTCAATCCGTCCCTGATCGCCGCAGACTCCAATCTCGCATTCGCCACCCTTGGGTGCAAACAGGCAGAGTTCGAGCGAAGCCCGACGCCCTCCTTCGTACTCGATGAGGACCTGCGCGTTGTCGAGACCTTCACGATCCGTGAGGACATTGGTTCCACCATGTGCGGAAACGCGGAGCGGCGGTCGATCCATGATCCAGTTGAAGAGATCAATGTGATGCACGTTTTTCTCGAGGATCGTCCCGCCAGTGTAGGCTTCGCTGGATCGCCACCCGGGGCGCATCGGTCCCCGGAATTCGCGGCACCACATGAGTTGAAGATCACCAACGTCACCGCGAACGATGCGTTGTTTCATTTCCTCATAGAGTGCCTGAAAACGCATCTCGTGACCGATCTGGAGAACTTTCCGCGCGCTTTCAGCACAGGCGATAATTTCATCGCACTGTGAAAGGTTCAGCCCGAGTGGCTTCTCACACATGACGTGCTTTCCGGCGCCGAGGGCGGCCATCGCGGCGGCATGATGTTGATCGTTTGTCAGGGCGATGATGACCGCATCGATCTCATCCATCGTGACGACTTCGCGCCAGTCTTTCGAACAGACCAAATCCGGACCGACCAGTTCTCTGGCGGCTTCGAGACTTTCATCACTGCGGCTGCTCACCGCCGTGACCTCGACGCCATCCATCCGGATCAGATTTCTCAAATGGGCTTCCCGGCCAAACCAGCCGGCTCCTAACAGGGCAACTTTCATTATTTTTGTATCCGGATCGTCCCTCCTTCCGCTGGCGGCGGCAAGAGAAAACCCCGCGCACCCGCGTCACGCCCAGACGTAAAGCAGCGCGACTCCGGCGACGGCGATGACCGCGCCGAGAATAGCGAGGCGCGAGGGGTGATCCCCCTCGGTGATCGCGGCAAGGGGCATCAAAATAATGGGAGTCATCGCGGTGAAGGCAAGGACGATGCCGCTTTCCAGCGAATGCAGCGCCCATTGAAAACAACTCACGCCGATGACGGGGCCGAAGAGAGCGGCCCCGAGGACCCAGGGAATTAACCGGGGTTGCATCACTTCGCGAAGCGTTTGCGGATAGCGCCGTTTCATGATCAAGCGAACCACGAGCATGGCGAGCGCCGCAAAGATCAAGCCAGCGAAAACACGCTGAAACGCGGCGCTGATCCCGTTGACGACAACGCCATTGAGGAGTGCCACGGCCTCCGCTTTCCGACTGATGACCGCCCCGGTTCCCTGACCAAAACCGGCGAGGACCGCCATGAAAATCCCAAATCCAAAACTCCCCTGCCGCTCGATTTTCTGCCGCGACTTCGCGCCCGGACGAATCGCCATCGTCACCCCCGTGAGGATCATCGCGGCGCAAATCATGACGTGGATCGAAACCGCATTGCCCAACCAAAACCACTCAAGCGCCATCGCAAAAAGTGGCGCGAGACAGAGATTAAGGAGAATCGTGAGGCGACTCCCAAGACGCTCGTAAGCGAGAAAAAGCGCAACATCGCCGAGGCCGAAACCGATGAGGCCACTGACGAAGAACCAGCCGAAAGTCTCAGCCTCCAGCGAATGTGGGAAGAAGAGCGCGACGGTGAGACCGAGGATTACCGTGGCAATGCTCAGTCGCACAAGATTCCCCCGAACCGCGCCAAGAC
>CAZOUP010000017.1:17891-20870 GCA_964583035.1 uncultured Akkermansia sp. | reverse complement strand
CGCGAGAAAATACTGATCCTTGCCCGCAAGATTGGAATCGAGATCAAGGAAACAGAGATCAACATGGCGAGTCTCGAAACCGTAGATGCCGGATTTTTGACTTCGTCGATCCGGGAGATCCAGCCGATTTTCAGCCTCGATGGGCGAACCCTTCGCAGTAGGGAGATTAGCGAAATCTCCTCGCTGAAAGACGCCTATTCAGCCCTCGTCGCATCCTCCCTTTAGAGCCATGCACCGATCCGCCTGTCTTTCGCTTTTTGCTCTACTCATCACGATTCCTCTCCGCGGAGAGGATCATTTGATCGATGATGCGGCCATTAAAAGAAGCTTTCTTCAGCAAATTGTGGCCTTGAAAGAATCCCCGGGGGCAAGCGGGCTAAACGCTGCCGTGCTGAGACGTGAGTTGAAAAAAGAAAAACGGGGAGTTCCTGACCTCACCCTCCTTCCCCTGAAAACTGCCACGCTTTCGAAACGGGAACTGTATGAATCAGCAAAGCCATCGACCTTAATCATCGGACATATTTATCTCTGCGATTCCTGTGACAAATGGCACACCAATCTTGCCGGTGGTGTCGTTCTTTCAAAAGACGGCATAGTCGCGACGAACTATCATGTTCTCCAGTTCGAGAGAGCAGCGATTTTTGCGGCGATGGATCACCGGCAAAGGATTTTTCCAATCGCTGAAGTTCTCGCTAGTGACGAAAAAAACGATCTTGCCGTGATCCGCCTCGAAATAGAAACGGAAATGGAGGCAGCGCCTCTTGCCCTCGATTCCTCAGCGGGTGATGCCATCGGAATCGTCTCCCATCCTGATGCGCACTTTTACACTTTCACGAGCGGTGAAATATCCCGGTTCTCGATCCATCCGAAAATCCGGACCCAACGCCTCGAGGTGACGGCTCCTTTTGCAAGAGGTTCGAGCGGGTCCGGTATTTTTGACTTCCGTGGAAATTTGGTCGGCATTGCCTCTGCCACGACCTCGATCTATTACGAAGAAGACAATCGCGAGAAACGCAATCTCCAGATGGTGATCCACTCCGGAGTTCCCGCGAGCTCACTTCTGGAACTGATTAAGGGACAATAGTCGACTACTCGACGAGCGCCTTCGCCCAGGCAACGACCCGCGTCGGATCGTGCAGCGAGTGAGGATGGTGGCCTGCGCCAGCCTTGATCACCGTCGTGATATTGCCCCCACCACTGCGGTAATATTTCTCCAGTCGCCCGCCGTTGGCGGAATAGGGAACCACCTCATCATTCCCACCGGCAACGAGGAAGAGAGGGACGCGTTCCGAGATGAGAACTTCGATCTGCTTTAGGGGCCCCGTCCACTCGTCTTGAGTTGCCTTATCCAACCCATAAGCGTCGAGCGCCTTTGCGAACAGTTCTTCGGAACCGTGTCGCGGCCAACTGTTGATATCCAGGACCGGCGAATCGAGATAAAGCCCCGCCACTTTATCGGGATTTCGAATCGCCCAGTTAATCGCTCCCAACCCGCCACGGCTGAAACCCTCCAGGATTGGAGTCCCCTGCAGACGATAGCGATCAAGGACCGAGACGTAAAATTGATCAAACGCTTTCATTGCTTCCGGCCCGCCGAAGAGATGCCCCACATCGATCCAGGCAACATGCCATCCCGCCGCGAGGAGTGCTTCATCGACGGCAGGAAAAGCTCCGTAGAAACGCGCCCGCCAAATCCAGGGATTCCCCGTGGCTGCTTCCTTTGGTTTGGTGACACGACAAGCTCTACCACCAAGTTCGAATTCGTCCGTGTCATATTCATCCAGCGACGGTCGTAACAGCGGAAGCGCACCGGAAAGGCCGCTCACTTTTCTGATTTTGTTGGTCTCTGAGTCGCCAATGAAGAGATCTCCGGTAACCGGATCAACCCCGACACCGTGAAGCCGGTCCATCGCGCACTGCAGTGGATCGGGAGAATCAGGTCCGTCACCTTTCGCGCCTGTGCCTGCGATCAAACGAACGAGAGGCTCCTCACCCGTGAAGTCGATAACACGCACGGTGTGCGATTCCGTATCGGCAAAGTAGATCATCTTTCCGTCAGGCGAAATCGCAACCCCCTTGGGACCTGACAGATCCGACTCAAGGGCAGGCTTCGGCTCTGCCTGAAAGCCCTTCTTTCCACTCCCGGCGACGAGGTGAAGGGTCATTCTTTTCGCGTCAATCCGAAACACTTGATTCCCTTCCCGCAGGGCCAGCCAGAGATCACCGTCGGGTGCAAGATCGAGAGCGCGGGGTCCCTTCAAAGGAGTCGTCGAACTCACCGGAGCACCGTCAGGGGTCGCTTCGGGTTTTCCATTGCCACACCAGGTGTCAATCACGCCGGTCTTCAGATCGAGACTCCGAATCCGATGATTTCCAATATCGCAAATCAGAAGGAGCTCACCTGATGCATCAAACTGGATCGAATGGGGCCGATTCATGGTCGCGGCCACGGCGGGTCCTCCATCGCCGGAGAATCCGCTCTCGCCCGTTCCGGCAACGCGCTCAACCTGATTCGTTCTCGCGTTGAGGCGGCGAACGATATGGTTCTTCATCTCGACCCAGTAAAGATCGCCGTCCGGGTGGTATCTGATTTCGTAAGGCTCGTTCAGGTCGGCTTCCATGGGGTTGCCGCCGTCCCCGCTCAAGCCCGCTTTGCCTGTTCCGACAAGAGTGTCAATGATTCCTGAGTTCCTCGAAATTCGCCGGATGACATGGTTCCCGGTGTCACAGAAAATAATGTCCCCGTCGGGAGCAACGATGACTCCAAACGGATTATTCAACTCTCCTTCAGTGGCCGGCCCGGAGTCCCCCGCATAGCCGCGGGCACCGGTTCCAGCGAAGGTCTCAATGCGTGTTTCCGCATTTGCTGAGCCGAAGAACAGGCTGGCGGCAAAAATTGAAACGAAAGGAAAACGATGAAGACCAAGCATAGATCATATCTTTAACAACTTCATGCCAACCCGCCAGTGAAATTCCGAT
>CAZOUP010000017.1:0-17791 GCA_964583035.1 uncultured Akkermansia sp. | reverse complement strand
AAGCATAGATCATATCTTTAACAACTTCATGCCAACCCGCCAGTGAAATTCCGATCCCTCGGACGGACTACGATGGAATTCGTATCCCAATCACACCCAGCCCCCCCGGTCGGTCCGCGAATTCAAATTCTCGCGAGAGAACAAAACCACGATCCCTACCAACGACGGGTAGCCCCCCGAACAAGCCCGACCATTACTCCTTGAATCAGTAACTCCTGAGCCGGGTAAAGGTCAGGGAACATTTCATTCTCCGCCTTCAGATAGGGCTTTCGTCCGTTGGAAACAAAGCGCTTCAAAGTCGTTTCGCCATCTATCAAGGCTGCGACAATGTCCTGATCACGCGGTTCACGATATTCCAAAACGACATGATCGCCATCCATGATGTGCGCATCAATCATCGACTCGCCACGGACCTTGAGCGCGTAGGCTTTTGATCGCTCACTAAGCCCCATCGAGCGGACATCCACAGAGAGCGTCCCATCTGTCTCAGGCTTTGTATCGTCGGAATAACCGGCGGGAATCGCCCCGTAAATCGGAACATCTACAATAGGCTCTCGATCTGCCGCATCAGCGAGCTGGAGGGAACGGGCCTTTCGATCTCTCTTGATGATCGCCCCCTTCTTCTCAAGAGCACGAAGGTGACTGACCGCGGCGGTCTGGCTGGCGAATCCAAAATGCTCCTGAATTTCGCGGGTCGAAGGCATGATGCCTGACTGACGGTGAACAGATTGAAGAAAATCGAGGATCTCTTGTTGGCGGGCGGTAAGTTTCATTTTGAACAGTGTTAATGAGAACATTCTTCAAAATACAGGATGCGCAAGAGGAAATCGGAATTTTATTAGCCAATCTAAATGAAGTCGAAATTCCTCATTGTCATCGTGCTGATCGTTGCGGCGGTTCACGCCCTGCTCTTCGTCTTGACCCAGCGCGACGACACTTCTTCTGGAGTGACCGAATCCATCTCGGAGGCTCCTGAGAAGCGGGACATCGTGCGACCGCTTGAGCCGACGAAGGGACCTTTTAAGGTCGCTGCAGAGCCTGAAGCAGAAATTTCTGATCAAGCCGTGACCAATGCGGTGAGTCTAATTCAGAAGAACGAAAACTCTGTCACCCCTCCTCCCCGGGAGCCTGAATCGACGCGGTCCAAGTCAACTGATACTCCTGAATCTGACGCCACCATGATCGTCGGACTTGTCGAAGGACAATCGAAACTACCCCCCGAACTTTTTCCCGTCGCCGAGGCAGGAGCCAAAGCTGTCGCGGAACAAAACTGGGAGCGTGCTCGCGAACTTTACCTGCAACTCGTCAATGAAGCTCCTGAGAATGCCCTGGGATATGCCAACCTCGGAGTCGCGGAACACCAGCTTGGAAATCTACTGGCCGCTTCCGGGAATCTCCGGAAGTCACTGGAGATCAACCCTTCCATTGCCCAAAACTGGCAAACCCTCGGGATTATCCACTATGAGCGCGAGGAACTCGAACTCGCGATCTCGGCCCTGACCCGCGCGATTCATGAAGACCCCTCAGATGCGCGCTCACGGCTTTATCTTGCGGCCGTCATTCGCACCTACGGATGGATCGAAGCCTCGATCACGGAGCTGGAACGAGCCGTTGAGACGGATCCAAAATTTGCAGACGCCCACTACAACCTCGCCGTGAGCTACCTCGACCTGAAGCCTCCGAAGGTTGAACTGGCTCGTCGTCACTACTATTCCGCGATCGATCTCGGGGCCGCCCCTGCTCCTGAAATCGAATTACTTTTCCGGGCGGCAGATGAAAAGGATTGAATGATTTTTTTGGAAAATCGCTTAGCATTCGCCCTTCGACTATGAGAGGCACATCCATCTTCAGTTCCCGACCCGGGAAAGCACTTGCTGCGATTGCATTCGGAGCTTCTCTACTCCTCAGCCAGACCGGCTGTGAATCAACTTCCGAAGAGCCCATGGCGATCGGAGCGCAGGTCGGCACGGACCGTTCTGCGAACGAAAGCAACTCGAGCGAGGGTCGCGAAACGAACAGCTATCCCAATCCTCTTGCGATTAGCTTTGGAGGTCGATCCGCGACCCCCGCGAGCCCTCCCCCCTCCATCTCCGCGCGCGCCGCCATCCTCGTCGATGGATCCGGCCGGGTCCTTTTCGAAAAAAATGCCGACAGCAGGATGCCGGTCGCAAGCACGCAGAAGCTCCTCCTTGGGATCATGATTGCGGAACGAGGCGGGCTGAATGAAATCGTCACGATTCAGGATTCCGACACCTGGGCGGAACCAACGAAAATGGGCATCAAAGCCGGGGAACGCTACACCCGCGACGAGCTTCTTCGCGCTGTTCTCATTCGCAGCAGCAACGACATCGCCAATGCCCTCGCCCGCGACCACTCGGGAAGTGTTTCCAGCTTTGCCGCAAACATGAACGGCCGCGCTCGCGCGCTCGGGATGTCCGACTCCTACTTCACCAACGCGAGCGGTCTCCCCACCCCGAGCGGCCAATACTCAACGGCGCGCGATCTTTCCAAACTGGGCAAGGCCGCCCTGCGCAACGGAACCGTCCGCAGTGCGATCGGCACGAAGGGGATTGTCTTCCGGTTCTCTGACGGTCGCACCACCTCGATTTCGAACACGAATCAGGTCCTTCGCAGCTTCCGCTATTGCACGGGGGCGAAAACGGGATTCACGAATGCGGCGGGACGTTGCCTTGTCTCATCTGCGAGCGCCAATGGACGCAATGTTATTGCGGTGATTCTCGGCAGCACTTCTCCCACCGTCTGGCAGGAGTCCGAGGCTCTGCTCCGCTACGGCCTTGAAATGTAGGGAACCGGTTGAGAGTTCTTTTGTTTGACCGAAGGTAGCGCACTGACCCTGATAGAGAAGTGAGCGTTATCTTAAAGAAAAAGAAATTCTACCCGGTGAGCGCGCTCCTCGGGGAGTATCTCGGTAACTACCAGCGCTCACTCGATATTCCGGTCGTCTATGACGATCTCCATCGTTACTCGGCCCTTTATCCGCTCTTTGATCGCGAGGGAAATGACACGCTTTGGAAGACGGTTCACTATGAGCCATCGATCCGTGAGGAACTAAGCGCGAAGCTGATCCGGATCTATTCTCTGATCAAAACGAACGACGTCCGGGTGAGCGATCACCTCATCATGGAGCGGGTCGATTTTTGCGAATTCGGAAATTCACGGCCTTTTCGAGTCCGCATTGTGAATCAGTTCAACGACAACTACGATCACTTCTACGTGAAGATCGCCGACGCCTCACGCATCTACGGGCTTGAGCTTGAGCACATTCTCTCGCCGAACCGGATCAACTACCTCGTCAACGGAGACACCTTGATCGAGGAGCACATCGCGGGAGTGCCGGGTGATATTTTCATCCGCGATTACTTTGCCCGCGAAGAGACCAATCTCGTTCGGGTGGCGAAAGAATTCGTGAAGTTCAGTGAGCGCAGTTTTATGCGCTTGTTAGGTGACATGCGCAGCTACAACTACGTGGTCGACATCACTCCGGATTTTGAAGATGCCCAATACCGCGTCCGCGCGATTGATTTTGATCAGCAGAGTTACATGGGCTTCACGAAGATGTATCTCCCGCAGTTTTTCGAAGAGAATGCTCAGGCGGTCGGGCTCTGCACAGAGCGCATCAATTACAAGACGATGCGACAGTATCAGGACGAAGAGCGCACCCTCATGGATCGGCGGATTCGCCTCGCTCACAATCGCCTCAGGGATTTCTGGAAAACGATGCGCCCCGACGATATCGCGCCGGAGGAGAACGTCATCTCTCTGCGCGACGGGCTCAATGAATACCATGAAACGACCGCTTTCTCAGCCTGTGAGACAATGGGTGAGTTGGTTCAAATGAACCTCGACGTTTCTGTTTCAAAAACCGAATCCTGATGTCGCATCACCGCCACTTTTTCCGTGCCTTCCTCCGAAATTCAGGGAAAGTCGGGGCGGTTGCCCCCAGCTCACCTGAATTGGCCAGGCTCATGCTGGAGTGGATGGACTGGGACGCGATCGACTGCGTTGTCGAGTTCGGAGCCGGCACCGGAGTCTTCACCGAGGCCGTTCAAAGTTACTTGAAACCGGGAGCTAAGTTTGTCGCGATCGAACGGGATCCGGTTCTCGCGGAGATCGCCCGAAACCGCTGCCCGGGAGTCGATCTTCACGAGAGCTGCGTGAGCCGTGTCGCGGCGATCTGCAAGGAAGCCGGGATTGAACGCGTCGATGCGATCGTCTGCGGTCTCCCCTGGGCCTCATTCGCCTCAGAAGTGCAGGACGAATTTCTCGACGCCATGTTCGAGGTGCTTCCCCTCGGCGGACAGTTCGCAACCTTCGCCTATTGGCAGGGTCTCATCCTCCCGGCGGGCCAGCGTTTCCGGAAGTACCTGAAGCATCACTTTTCCGCGGTCGATCAAAGTCCGACTGCGTGGAAAAATCTCCCCCCTGCTTTTGTCTATCGGTGTGAGCGGTAAATTCACCCCGCCGCCGCCACGGCGTCCTTCATTTTTTCGAGCCCGACCTTCGCACATTCCAGCGCCGGCATCTCCCAGTAGGTCTTGTTGAAGAGCTCCAGAGAAAGCGCTGGATAGGCACCGACGGATTTGAATTTTTTCAAAATGTCAGTGATCGGGGCGATCCCGTCGCCGGGGAAAACGCGGTCGGAGTCTTTGATCGTTTCACGAGGCGGATCGGCGGGGTAGTCGTTCATGTGATAGGCCTGCATCGCATGCGGTCCCATGAGGAGAATGGAGTCAAAGGACGATCCGCCTTTGTAGGTGTGATAGACATCCCCGAGAAAGCAGGCTTTCGGGTGTCCGGCCCTAATCGCCACATAAAGCGCTTTTTCGACCGTTCCGATCGTGGGATGACCTCCCCACATCTCGACCTGGGGAATGATTCCCATTTCATCGCCCAGCTCCAACAGCGCCCGATAGCGATCCGCGACATCGTCAAGATTCACGACCTCGTCTTTTTTGATCCCCGCCGGCGGTGCCGCCATGCGAACTCCTCCCAACTGCACGAGCGTGTCCATGTCGCGCTTCGCCTCCTCCAATCCGGCGGCTCGTTCTGTGTCATCGTTCACTGCCCATGGCGCGAAACCGATCGCACTTTCGACAGTAAGACCATGGTCATCGATCCGCTTCTTCAAATCACCAAGAGAACCCCCTCCTTCGAGGTATTCATTGATCCGGCGAAACCATGGCTCGATCGAATCGTAACCCGCTTTCCCCGCGACTTCGATTTCCTCTGCCGCATTCAGTTCCTGCCCGCGGATTGTCGACATGTTGAGGCAGAGCTTGAATGACTGATCGGTTGGGCCCTCCGCTGACTGCGCGGAAGTGGCACCAAGGACAAGGCCGGATCCGGCGAGAAGTCCGCTCGAACGAAGAAATTCACGTCGATCGGCCGTTGGAGAGAGAGAGGATTTTCGCTGCATGGCAAGTCTTTGCCATTTTCACGGGAGGCAGGCAACTCTCTTCGCCTCCTTCATTAGGGGAGTCAGAACTGCTCGATTCAGCTAAGAATCGAAGTGGCCCCTCCGTTTTTATTGAAAGAACCCTGCTCTTCATCCGTCTTACCGATCAGAACCGCTCTCATATGAAATTCCGCAGCCTCCTTCTCATCTGCCTGATGACCCTGTTCGCCGCGTCCACCCTGACGGCGCAGGAATTGCTGCGGCCCTCGTTTCTCCCTGAAAAACTGGAAGACGCCAATGGGAAGAAAATGGACAGCAGCGCTCTCGCAGGGAAATACATCGGCCTCTATTTCTCGGCCTCATGGTGCGGTCCCTGCCGGGCGTTCACTCCGAAACTGAAGCAGTTCCGGGACGACCATCTCGATGAGGGATTCGAGGTCGTGCTCGTCAATTTTGACAAATCCAATACAGAGAAACGCCGCTACATTCGCGATGCCGGAATGGAGTGGCCGTCTCTTCCCGGAGCCCGTCGCAAAGCGTCAAAATCCCTCGCCGAAACGTATCAGGTTAAAGGATATCCGACCCTGATTATTCTCGACCCGTCCGGAAACGTGGTCACTAATCTCGGAGTGGAGGCAATAATAAATGAACCCGAAACCGTTTTTGGACAGTGGCTCAAATTTGAAATTCCCAATGCCTGACAAACTCACATTTCCTGAGACCGCGAAGAATGTCGTTGCGATTGCACCGGCCCGCGCCAAGGATGTGCCCGTCGTCACGACTGACCGGAAACGCTCCATGAGCGAAGAGAAAAAGCCACCCCGCATCGACCCTGATCAAGACCTCATCGACCGCTCACGGGCGGGCGACACGAAGGCCTTCGACGAGCTCGTCGTCAAATACACCCCGAAGCTCTACGGTCTCGTTTACCACATGACCTCGAATCATGAGGACACCAACGACGTGCTTCAGGATGTCTTTGCGAAAGCGTATCGAGCTCTCAAGCGTTTCCAGGGAAAATCGACTTTCTATACCTGGATCTACTCGATCGCGACGAACATGACCCTCAATTTTCTCAAAAAGAGAAACCGTCGGCGCGGCATGAGCCTCGACGACGTCGATATGGCGATTCAGAACGACCCCGATTTCATCGAGGCGACGAGTAAATCTGACCCGGTTCGGGAAGCGAACATTTCCGAGTTGCAGGAAAGATTGAACATGGCCATGCAGCAGCTGTCAGAAGACCACAGAGCAGTGGTTACCATGTTCGACATTCAGGGAATGCCCCACGCACAGATCTCAAAGATTCTGGGGGTTTCTGAAGGGACGATCCGATCACGACTCTTCTACGCCCATCGGCAGCTGCAAACCTATCTGGACGACTTTCGGAAGTAAATTCCGGGGCGCGAGGAAGGTGAGATCTGTCGTTGATAATCATCCCTCATCCTCGTAACTTCCCACTTGCCTCGGCATTTTCGATGAAAGACTCCGAAGACGTACAAAAGCTCCTCCGCCTTAAGCGATACGAATCGCCCGGTGAGGAATACTTCCAGCAATTCGCCGAAGATTTTAAAGATCGTCAGCGTTCCGAACTTCTCAGGGGTTCTGCCCGCTCGCTCCTCTTCGAAAGAGCCACGCTCTGGCTCGATGAGATGAGCCCGAACCGCTGGGCAATTCCGGCAACCGCGACCGCCTGTGCGGCTGCTCTCACGGTGGGCGCCATCTTCACCCTTCAGTCCGGCGATTCCGGAATCAGTGAAAACACGATTGCTGAAGTAGAATCCATTCCCTCGACGCTCCCGAATTTCGAAGGAACGACCGGCGAGGTGATTGAGCTCTCACTGCCCAAGCCGACGAGCCGTGTTCCCGGCGGTGTTTTGCAGCAGAATGGTAGCGTTCTCACCGCCGGTGCGGGACGGGGATTTCGTGAACTTTAATTCGAGGGGACATGGAATTTTCCACCCTTCGCCAGGCAGCGCTGACCCTCATCTTTGCGACCTCGGTAGCGCTCCAGGCTAATGAGCCTGAAAAAGAAGTGATCATTCAGTGGTCACCGTCAGATTGGACTCCAGCGGTTCCAACAGCCCACACATCGTGGTTCATCAGCGTTGCCCCGAAGTCGATCAAGCTTCCCGAAGACGGCGATATCGTCCTCACCGTCGGAAAGGAGAAAGTCCCTTCCCGAATCATTCACTTCGATGACTCCCACCGACTCTGCCTGATCGAAGCCTCCGCTCCGATCAGTGGACTCAAGATTCTCGAGCTTGCGACATTCCCGCTCCCCGGGGCCGGTGAAAAGCTGCATTGCTGGAAACCCGGCTCCAGTTGTCCAACGACCGTGGCGGGAAAAGAATACAGCATTCGCGGTGAACCACTTTCTTCTCCCCTGCTCCGCGTTCGCGTTGCCAATGCGGAAGATTTTTGCCATCCCGGCACTCCCCTCGTCTGCGGTCAGGGGAAACTTTTCGGCGTTCTCGCCGAGGTCTCGTCAACGCTCGAGGGAGAGGCGCATGCGATTCCAGCTTCCTGCCTCCACAAACTCATCACGGAATTTGAGCGCTACCATCGAACCGGCAAAGTGTGGATCGGGCTTGTCTTTGAAGACCGCGCCCGCACTCCTCAGGTCGTTGAGGTTCGGGCCGGTTCTCCTGCCGATGCGGCAGGACTCCAAGCTGGCGATGTCATCCTAAGTCTCGGCGGTCACGAAATCCCTGATCTGGATGGGCTCACTCAGACCGTCCATTTTCTAACAGCCGGGGACACCGTCGAGATCGAGGTCCTTCGCGGACTCAAGGAGGAAGTTCTGCAGCTAACCCCCGAGTTTGCTGAACCGGTCGTTGCCGAAGCCCCCTGAGAAAAGTCCTGCGAACTACCCGAGGCCGACCCGACCTTGCAGAGCCCGCATCAGGGTAAGTTCGTCCGCTGATTCGAGGCCACCACCGGCAGGCATGCCCTGAGCGAGACGCGTCACGGCAAGGCCTTCGATGCCCCTCAGGAGCTCTGCGAGGTAATTGGCCGTCGCCTCGCCTTCGACGTCAGAACTGAGCGCGAGGATCACTTCCCCGAAAGCTCCCGCACGAAGCCGGTCAAGCAGCTCCCGGATGCGCAATTCCTCCGGGCCGATGTTATCGAGTGGAGAAATCTTCCCGCGGAGCGAATGATAATGTCCACGAAACGCGCCGGAACGCTCCAGCGGCAAAATATCCGTGGGCTGCTCGACGACACAGAGGAGGCCACTGTCCCGCTGCAATCCGTCGCAGATGGCACACCCTTTTTCGAGCGTTGAGAAAAATCCACATACACGGCACTCGACGACTTCACGCCCCGCTCGCTCCATCACTTCGGAGAACGGCGTCGAAACCTCTTTCCCCTGCTGCATGAGCCAGACCGCGATTCGCTCGGCACTCTTCGGCCCAATTCCGGGAAGCTGCTTCAAGTGCGAAATGAGAGATCTCACCGGATCAGGATAATCGACGTTCGCCATGGTGATTACTACGCCCCTCACATGAGGTTGATCAACCTCGCATGCTTACCGGGAGTGACTTCATGACCTTCTCCCGAAGCATCGGCGATGCCATCTTGCGCCTTTGCGATAAAAAAACTAAGCGGTCCATCATCGACTCCGGGATTTCGGGCTCGACTGAGATGATCAAGCGCCTCATCGAATTTCTCTTCCCGAAGAAAAATTACCCCTTTCCAGAAGAGATCGCGTCTCTCTTTTTCAGCCTCTGAGTAGTTCTCCACCGGGGCAAGCAATTGATAAACTTCCGTCATCAATTTCGACTCCGGATCAAAAAACATTTCCATCGGACGCACCTCGAACGCCTCCCGCACGAGACGATAGGTCTGCGGGCCAATAAGAAGATCGGATCCGTAGCGACCGTTCGCGTGAGCCAAACGTCGGGAGTAATCAGTCTCCGCCCCAATCCCACTGAAAAAGTAGTGCTCGTCAGCGCCGTAGACTCCGATCGTCATCGGACCCGAACTGATCCCGACCCCATAGGAAAGGCCCTGAAACCAGCGGGTCTCGCATTCGTGGCTGAGGTTTCGAAGTCGTGATCGCAATTCCAAAGCGGCCCGACAGGCTTCGAGCGCATGAGTCTCCGACGGTTTCAGCATCCCGAAATAGCCACGAACTAATTCAGGGCCCGACTCATCGAGATAAGCCCCTCGACCAGTGAGAAAGGTCGAGACACTCCTGAGAAAGAGGTTACTCATTTTCACGAGATCTGAAGGCTTCAGCTTTGCCTGCATCTCCTCGTGATTAAAGAGGCGACAAGTCACCACCGTCACCTCGTGGGAAACTCCGCTGAAATTGGGCGGCTCGTTCGCTTCGAGCAATTCATTGAACGTCCGATGAGAAACCCGCCGCCCGATCAAATTTTCGAGAACCCGTTTTCGCATTCCTTTTTCCGTCCCTGAAAAGACAAACCCGGCCACCGCCGCGAAGGCGACTGCCGCGAGCGAGGAAAACGGATCGAAAATGACATCGTGAAGCGCGAGAGTCGGCGAGATCCCAAGGACGAGAAGGACCGTGCAAAAGATCACGAGAATTTTCTGCGAAGGGTTCGTCACGTCAATAACACACCACGCCACGCCACCTGACAAAACAATAATGATCAGACCTTCGAGCCACTTCAATCGGAGGGGATCATCCGCCGTGAGTATTCCCTGGCTCGTCCACTTCGACTGCAACCATCCGGTCATCGGCTCGAACATGCCGAGAAAAAAGAGCACGAGAACAAGCAGCGAAACGCCTCCTCCAATATAAAGAAATGTCAGAACGTAGCGGCGCATGCAAACTCAGGGCGTCCCATGATCTAGGAAATCGTCTCAGCGATCTTATTCATCGGGGACTCACAGTGTAAAGCCCGCCTGCGCACGGGGCAAGCCAAGGATGCAAGCGTTCAAAATGCAGCTATCTCCCACTCGAAACCCGGGCCGCTTTCCTGCTTTGCCCGAGCTTCCGCCCCATGGCCTGGCGCAGGCGCTTCCCCGGCGAATGCCGGTTGAGACGCTTAAAACGCTGAAGACTCTCTTCGTCACACAACCACTCATCGTGCAGGTGATGGAGATTCGTCGTGATTCGCTCATGCGCCGTTTCTGACTCCGCCGTCGTGAGTTGCTGATAGATTCCCGTCGCGTTGCAGAACTCTGCGAGAGCCGTCATGTATTCCCGATGGAGAAAAATCGAGTGCTGCTGGAGGACGGAAAGATCCACCGAGAGTGCTTCATCGAGCGCGACAATCCAGTCCTCTTCCTCCGCGAATTCGATCGGTACGGCGTCGTGCTCCCACAGCTCACAGTAACTGCGAGCAGCCGCATTCCCCGTCGGAATATTCAGGCGTGCGATGCCCCCGGACATGCAAATGATGCGGCAATCAAGATCACTACCGCAATAGAGACGCGAATGGAGCAGCATCGAAGCGACATCCCAAATTTTCGCCGACCCAAATCCAGCGGCAATCCACTCAGGGAACTGATTTACCCAGGAACGGACCGCCGCAGATTTTTCTCCCGGGCTACCGGTCGAAGCTTCGAAAAAGACCAGGCCAAGTCCATCGCGCTCGGCGACCTCGCGCAAGGCCGGAGTGAGCCTCTCTTTCTGAGCGGCAGAAACCTTGCTCACTTCTAACGCAATCCATCCATTGGGAAAACGATGACGAAGTTCCTCAAGCGCTTCGCAATCACGATGCTCACGCAGTTGCCGGGCACCGACCTGAGGCAAAACGGTAAGAGGGCAAGGCATCTTTCTTACGGCAAAACCCTCGGACTCGAGATAGTTCGCACCGTTCTCGTCGCGAATTCCGATAAAGTTCGCCTGCTTCAGAGTCCGGAATAAATGAGCCTTCTGCCTTTCCGTAAGCGCGGCGGGATCTGATAATCCCATAGCGTGAAGGCTGAGACTCGCCCCATAAAATTCGCCCTCAGCGGAAAGCACGTAAGCAAGATCATCAGTTTGACCGGAGCGACGCTTCACGTAGGAAGCCAGTTCCGCATCGCCGCTGATCTTCGAGAGGCTCTCAAAACGCTCCGCCTCTTCACCGCGAATCGCCGCCGCATAGGCCGTCTTCAAATTGGTCGTCAGAATATCTCCTCCACAATGAATCAGCTGGAGACGACTCCCCGTCATTTCCAGCGCACTTTCCCCATAGTTCCGGACTGAGTGACCTCCGAAAGCAGTCATGTCAGCACTGACAAGGGAGGAGCAGCGAAACTTCCCAAGATTCAAAACACGGGTGAGAACATGAGGGCGCAGCATTTCACCGAGATTGTAGTGGTCGGACGGCCCCACAATAATCCCATCGCCGGAAGGAGTCGTGACCCGGTTGACCTCTGAAAGCGGACGGACCCAATCCATCCCCGGCCGATGATGATGACGCTCCGCACCCTCCCCCTTCGGGGAAACTGGATCGCTCGATTGGTGGTTGATCGAATGCTCGGCCTCTCGCATCCTGAAATATTACGCAAATCCTAACTATTCACAATAATTAATGATAAGTTTTTGTAATTTCCGGAATTTTGCGTGGAATTGATAAAAATTCACTGGCGCCCGCGGCAGCGCAAAATTTTCCTCTTCGCCCCCGCTGCTACCTTCGCCACAGAGTTGAGCCTGAGCGAAAACGAGGTCGCGCCGGTCTCGCCGTTTGGCTACTCACTCGCTCAGACCAATGACCTGTCGCATCTCCTCGAGCGTCGATGGATTCTTCAAAATCCCCACGAGATAATCGCAGGTCTTCTCCGCCTCGGAAAAATCAAGCCATCTGACCAGGTTTTCCGGCTTTTCGAGGCGCGAAAACACTGCCCGATGGATCCGATCACGATCAATCCACATCGTTCCATAACCGTGCGATCCATCTTCGTTATTCTGATTGCTCGACCAGACCTGAATCGCACTCCCATCCGGTTTCGCCCCAAGATACACGACCAAATGCCCGCGTTCCCCCTTCCCAATCTTGTCATTCCAGAAAATTTTGAGAAAGTCCCCGGCCTTCGCCTCCGAAAATGACTCAAAATTCGTACCCAGATCAAGTCGCTCGAAGAGGCGGGCCGTTCCGGGACCATTCGCATTCCAGTGACCGAAAAGGCCAACTCCATCGAACTCCCCGTGGATCACCTCGCGGGAGCCTCCGACATCGGCGAGCTCGCGGTTGAGCTGCTTCGGAAATTTCAGAGAACCATTCGCTTGGAGGTCTTCGATTACATCACAGAAGAGCAGGTAGGTCGCACTGGAGCAAAAACTGTAGCCCGATGCCTTTCCCGGTTCGACTTTCAACTTCCCGTTGAGCCCCACCTGCAACGAGCGCCCCAGTTCATCCACCGTCTCGTAGAGGTCATCGAACCGCTGTGATTCCGGCAATTCGCGCTGATAGGCGGCATAAACACCGCCTTGAGGCATTGCCCCGATCTTGTTGACCAGCAGTTGATTCAAATCCTCCGCCCCGGAATGGCCACCGATGAGGCACAAAGAAACGAAACCGATCACTCTTATCACAGACATACGAAAATAGTACAGCACTTCACGAAACACGCCATGCTCTCTGCATCGCAAGAATCCGCTTCAACTCGTTGCGTTCAGTTACCGGAGTCGATGGGTCAGCAATCAGATCCCGCAAGTTTTCCTGCTCCAGCCAAATGATGACCTCCTCCGGCCAGATCCGGATGTCAAAACTCTCATGCACTTCGCCGTCCTCCCAAATCGGGAGCGCCAAACCAAGACTCATTTGAGGACCATCCGCCACATCGGAATCATCGGAAGTGGACGCGTAAAGCATCCCTGGCAGAGAGATTGCGAAAACAAGGCAGGAAAGAGCGAGTTTTTTCATGAAAGAGAGGGGTCAACCTTGAAACGGCCGGGCCCTTTCAGACCTTAGATCATCCTTGCAAAATCTGATGTTTTCCGCCGATTTTGACGGCATCTTTTGCAGCTCTCTTATATTACCTGATTTTTCGCCTCCCCAACCGCTTGACAAGCGATTCAAACTGCATAGATTCCCGCTCCCCAGCTCACTTGGCGGCAATTGAGACCACAACCGAACGTGGACAGGCCGCTTAACCGATACAGGAGCAGGGATTATTAAGGACGGAAATGAAAACGTTTTCTGCAAAAGCTGAAGAAATTGACCGCAAGTGGTATGTCATCGACGCCGAGAACAAGGTTCTCGGAGAAGTCGCGGTCGCTGCTGCACGCCTCCTTCGGGGCAAAGACAAACCTCTTTTCACTTCCCACGTCGATTGCGGTGACTTCGTTGTCGTAATCAATGCGGACAAGGTGCGGGTCACTGGCAACAAAGAGCAGCAGAAGATTTATACCTCCTACTCCGGTTACGTTGGCGGTCAGAAGCGTGAGTCAGTTGAGAAATTGCGCATTCGGCGCCCTGAGCTTATCGTTGAGCGGGCGATCACCGGGATGGTTCCCCACAACCGTCTTGGGCGTCAGATTTTGAAAAAGTTGAAGGTCTACGCCGGAACCGAACACCCGCACGACGCCCAGCAGGTTGAATCCTTCGAAGTCTAATTTCCCCACTGTAACTGAGCTATGAGCGAATCCTTTTCAGCAACCGGTCGACGCAAGACGGCTACCGCCAGCGTCACTTTAAAGCCCGGCACCGGAACCATCACGATTAACAAGCGCCCGTTCGAAGATTACTTCGGCACCCTCTCGCTTCAAAATCAGGTTCTCCTTCCTTTTCAGGTCGCGGATGCCACGAACCAGTATGACACCTTCATCAGCGCCAAAGGCGGTGGTGTCACCGGTCAAATCGGTGCGATCCAGCTCGGCATCTCCCGTGCTCTACTCAAGACGAACGAAGAATTGAAAGACACACTCCGTGAGTCTGATCTTCTTACCCGCGACTCCCGTAAGAAAGAGCGCAAGAAGCCAGGTCAGCCAAAGGCGCGTAAGCGTTTCCAGTTCTCGAAGCGTTAATCGCCCCCGGGACAGCGATCCTTGCAGATCATTTTCGAAACAGGGTTGGGTGCTTCACTCAACCCTGTTTTGCGTTTCGGTAAGCGCGATTAAAGGCCACACAACCGGTAGCGAGGGCATTCCCGTCCTTGTTCCCCAGCCCAGTCAGCGTCACCCGAGGCACTGAACGGCGGCAGGAAACCCGTCGCCACTATTCTTCGCACCGCCTGTAGCGAGGACATTCCTGTCCTTGTTCACTAGCCCAGTCCGTGCAACGCCGAAGCAACCTAAATCTGAGCGTCGATCTGCTCAGCGGCACGCTTCGGCCCGAGGTGACGAACGTCAGTCGCGCTTTCGAGAAAGATTCCATCTTCCGCGATATTCACGGCATGATCGCCGACCCGCTCGAGGCTTCGCACGATGAAGATTAAATGAAGGAACGACTTGATCGTCCCGGCATCGTTGTCCATGTGCTTGGTGAGTTCACGGATAACGTCATTGTGAGCAGCATCGAGAACCTTATCACTCTCATATAGAGAAAGCCCGAGATCGGTATCTCCCTCGGCGTAAGATCGCATGCCGTCGCGAAGAATGCTCAAAGCCTTCTCATAAAGCGGCTCGATCAGAGCGACCTCTTTGATTTCCGGGTGCTTTAGAATTTTTCGGGCGCGCCTTGCAATGTTCTGCGCTTCATCAGAGACGCGCTCCAGGTTATTCGCCACCTTCATTCCGGCAATGACTTCGCGCAGGTCGCTTGCCACCGGATTGTAGCGCATCAAAATTTCGAAGGAATCGGCATCAATCTTCTTTTCGAGAAGGTTCACCTCGTCATCCTCAACAATCGCGGCATTACACAGTTCAGCATTACGTGTCAGAAGCCCGCGGATCGCACTTTCCAGATTCTGCTCCGCGATACTCGCCATCCGGAAGACACTGTCTCTCGCCTCACGAAGGGCGGTGTCAAAATTACCAAGTCGATGGATGGATTCGGGCATGTCAGTGAAGAGAGTAAACGGCGGGAAAAACAATTACGCGGCTGCGATAATACTAGCCGATTCCTGCTCTACCGTCTCAACAAAATCAGACTCATGTTCAACGAGGCATTCCTCCGTCTCCCGGCGGGCCATGAATTCGTCATGATGAATCAATTCGAATTCTCCCGGCTCGATCTCGACAATAGCGGTCAATGATTCGACCCAGTCCCCTGAGTTCAAATAGTGCACTTCGCCATCGAGATCCTTATCGGCCGGGGTATGAATATGACCGCAAATAATGCCCCGGCAGTGCTTCACGATCGCCAATTCCTTGAGCTGGTCTTCATACCGATCCACGAAGCTGACGGCAGTCTTCACCTTCTCTTTAATCTTCTTACTCAGCGAATAGTATTCCTTCCCGCGAAACATCCGCCACTTATTGTATAGTCGATTCACCCCCAGGAGGAGCTCATAGCCTTTCGCCCCGGCAATAGCGACCCAGCGATGATCAGTCGTCACGGAATCAAATCCGTCTCCGTGAACGACGAGATAATCACCCTGAGGAGTCGAATGAATGTACTCATCGACGATCTTCAAATTTCCGAAATTGATCGGGAGAAATCGCTCGAGAATATCATCGTGGTTTCCCCGGAGATAAATCACTTCCGTCCCCTGCCTTTCCATTTTTTTCAAAACAGTCCGAACAAATTTAGTGTGTTCCGGAAGCCACTTGCCCCCGCCCCGCAGTGCCCAACCATCGACAATGTCTCCATTCAGGATCAGCTTTTTACAACGTGTTGCCTTGAGGAACTCAATCACTTCGGTCGCCTTGCTGTCACGAGTTCCGAGATGAACATCTGAGATAAAAATGCTGTGGTATTCGTTCTTTCTCATGAGAGGGCATTGTTAAGTTCTTCGAGTTCCAGGCTTTCGGGGGTCGGCAGGACGGTCTCCCCGGAAGCGAGGATCGTGAGCTGTTTTTCAAATCGTTTGATGACCTTTTTCCAGCGAACTCTCCGGGCAGAGGCCCGGGCATTCTCCCTAATTTCGGTCAGTTCTGAATTCACTGCCGCGAAAACCAGCTCAAGGTAGGCATCACTGTCATCGAAAGGGGCGGTGAACCCGTTCTCCCCGTTGCGGATATGCTGCTTTGCCGCGGCGTAGTCGTAGGCCACGACCGCGAGCCCGCTTGCCATCGCTTCCATCGTCACATTTCCAAAAGTCTCGGTAATGCTCGGAAAGAGAAAGATGTCAGCTGAGGCGTAGTGCTCGGCAAGCTCTTCACCGCGAAGGACGCCGGGATAGATAAACTGCGGATTGTCACGCTTCAACTCTTCCAGCTTTGGCCCCGCCCCGACAAATACCCCGCGAAAGTCAGGGATCCGCTTTTGGATCTCAAGAAAGCTCTTCACGAGCAGAGGCAGATTCTTTTCAGCGGCGATGCGTCCCACGTAAAGTCCCACGAGAGTCCCCTCACGCGCCCCCCACGATTGACGCAGTGCCTGCGATCTCTTCTTCGGGGAAAACAATCGCGTGTCGACCCCTTTGGGCAATAGTTCCAAATTACGAAAGCCCTTCGAATCGAGATCAGCGATGACATCGCGAGACGGGACAAACGTGCAGGTAGAACGATTGTGAACGTGCCGGAGGTATTTGACCGCCGCCTTCTCAAGCAGCGGCACCTGGTAATGGGCCATGTACTGCTGAAAATTGGTATGAAACCCGGAGGCAACCGGAATACCAAGAGCGCGCGCTGCTGAAATCGCGGAAGCTCCGAGGGGCGTCTCGGTCGCCACGTAGATCACATCAGGACGACGCTTATACCATCTCGCCTGCAAGACCAGCTTGATCGGAAAACCGAAGCGAACCTCTTTGTAACCGGGCAAACCGATCGATGGGACCTGCAAGCCTTCTTCGTCGCAGGCAAGGACCGCAGGACGGATCACATCGAGAGAGTGTCCTCGCTCGCGGAGGCCTTTCACGAGCCGCTCAAGCGTCGTCGCGACGCCGTTGGCCTGGGGAGAATAGGTATCAGTGACAAAGGTGATATTCATGGGATTCAATTTTCGGTTCAGAGTTCGAGCATTCCGTTTCCGGAACACCCCGACAATCTGCGGTGAATTGAACTGATCAGTTCATCGAAAATCGTTTCCCGATTATCTCCTGAACCGATCTTTGTGAAAGCGACAGCTTCGTCACTTTCACTATTAAGCGCCGTTAATAGTTGCGATCCCTTAAACAGATGAGTCGCAGCCCGGACACCTGCCAATGACCCGGACTGCGACTACCCCTCAACTCGGGAGGAACATCCTGACAGCCTACTAAACAAGGGAAGCTGCCCGGTGCCTTCTCCCAAACCTTACCAATGAACCAATTTGACGCTCAGCGAGTTATCGCACCGACTGAGCAAAATTGAGAACCTGTCTGTTTGTGTAAAAATTGAATTCGCCGATCCCCTGACAAAGCCGAAAAACGCCTGATTCGGCGAAGCAG
>CAZOUP010000016.1:17553-53047 GCA_964583035.1 uncultured Akkermansia sp. | reverse complement strand
ACAGTTTCTGCCCCTCGGGCGGCTCATTCAAGGCGGCTCGCTGTGTTGGGGCGTGAAGACCTGACGGCCAAAGATTCGTCGGCGTTGCCTCAGTTGAGATTGGAGGAGACAGCACCGCTAATTTGCGACGGTGAAACGCTGTCGATTCGGTTCGCAGGTGAAGTCTCTGGAGGAAGTGTAGGTCGGCGCAGAGGGGCGGGGCATGCTCTGGAGATCAAAGCACTTCGAGTTCTCGCGAATGGGATTTTTGTCGAATCGGCTGCATTGACGGATCTGAAAGGGCGTACCTCCTTTAATGAGGAAATCAAAATCCCGCTCGCACCGGGAAGTAACTTTCTACAATTTCACCTCGAAGACAGTGAGGGGAACCGTTCACCGACGGAATCGATTCAAGTTCATCGGACCGCGAGGGCGGTATCAAGAGATCTCTATTTCGTCGGGGTCGGTGTGTCCGATTATCAGAATGATGCGTACGATCTGACGTTTCCATCGAAAGATGCCACTGATCTCGCAACAGCTTTTGCGGAGGTCGGATCAAGTTTTGAGAATGTTCATGTGAAGCTGGTGCTCGATACCGAGGCGACTCGCGAGGGGATTCTCGCGGCCCGCGAATTCCTGCAAAAGAGTCGACCGGGAGATAGGGTCGTGGTTTTCCTCGCGGGGCATGGGCTGCTCGATTCGAATTATGACTACTACTTCGCGACCACTGATATTGAGTTAGAGAACCTTTCCGATACAGCAATGAACTATGCACAGATCGAGTCGCTGTTCACGGGGGTCGCAGCGCGGGAGCGGCTCTTGCTGATTGATACCTGCCAAGCGGGGGGAGTCGATGGCGGGTTGTTGAAAGAGTTGGAAACAAGTATTGCGAGCCGTCCATCCAGCCTGGCGTCGATTACGCCGCAGATGGAGATAAGAGGACAGCGTTTCATTGAAGAGCTTTTTACCGATTTGCGAAAGGGAACCGGCGCGACGGTTCTGACTGCGTCGGGTGGGCTTGAGGTGGCTGGAGAATCAAATGAGTGGAATAATGGGTTTTTCACCTACGCGGTCATTGACTCGATTCGCGATTCGCCCCGTGGCGATAGCAATGAAGACGGGTTGCTGAGTGCATCGGAACTCGTTGAGGAAGTTTCAACAATGGTTCTCGGAATGTCGAAGGGCACCCAGCGTCCCACTTCGAGAGCGGTTAATCTCGCGGTCGATTTTCCGGTCGTTGGGATGATCGGAGAGATTGTGGTGGAGGATCCACTAACCTTTTTGAACCGCTATCTGAATCTGTCTTCCGCAAATCTCGAGCAAGCGGCGACACCGGTCGAGAGGGTCGTGCAACAATTCACCGAACAGGTTGATTACTTCGGGGATCGACTGGGACACCGGGAAATCATCTCGGACATAGCTGAATACGGCGAGACTTATGATCTGCGAACCTATCGGCTCAAAGGGACGCCAATCCTCTCACTGAGCAAAGATGGTTTGATGGCCGAAATCGATTACGAGATGGATTTTGAAGTCGGATTTTTTGAGGAAATCGACGAGGATGTCCCCGGCAAACCGGGAGTGAAGTTGAAATCACGAGCGTATCGGGGTGGCACCCTCAAGATGCACATGATGATCGAACGAACTGGCAGTGAGTGGAAAATCGCAGTGTTGAAAACGAGGTAGATTTTGAGAGCTCTGTTTTGAGGGACTGCGTGGGGATTTCTCAGTGAATGGGGAGCACAGTATTGTTCCCGGTCGGGCGTTTTGTTGGGACAATCTTTTTCTACCTAATGTCCGCCCTGGCGGTAGCGTCCTGATGTCGGAATTCGAAGCAATCGGCTTTGAAAAACTGCGAACGTCCTGAAATGGTGAAGGTGTAGACCTGCCCGGCTTTCAACTCGTAAATGGCGACGCGTTTGTTGTCGTGGCCACCGGGATCGATGCGGTTTCCGGAAGCCCAAACGAAGATTCGGTCTTTGCCTCCGAAGAATTTGGTGTCGTTTTTCAACATGGCGAGTGGCGCGTCCATTCCATGTTTGTCGCCGGGGGTTGGTCCTGCCCCGAAGTCTCCTTCCAGCCGAATGTAAGCATCGTTGGCGAGGTCGCTGCGCTCCTCGATGGTCTCGCGCGCGCAGCGGAGGTAAAAGTGGTAGAGTCCGCCCCGCCCGGCTTTAAATCGATAGACGAGTGGCGAGAGGGGTGGGCCGTGGGTCGGTTTGTTCCCTGTGAATTCGAGGTAAGATTCGCCGGAGAAGTCGTTAATTTCAGTCTTCTCCTCCCACAAGTCGAGCGGGGATGCGGTGGACTCCATTTCGATGGCGATAATGCCGTCTTTTTCCGGAATGGGTTCGTTTGCCGCAGCGACGGTGAGGAGAAGGCCCAGCAGAGTCAGGTGTGATATCGAGAAGGTTACCGCTTTCATCAAACCCGGAGGGTCTCAGAAAACCGATGGAAGCGGAAGCCCGATTTTCCCGAGCTTGTGCCTTCAGGCTGCTCCCTGAGCGGGCATCATGTAGCTGAGCAACTGGCCAAGGCGCTCGCGCATCTGCGAGCGTGGCGTGATGAGATCGATGAGACCGTGCTCGAGGAGGAACTCTGCGGTTTGGAAGCCGGAGGGGAGGTCCTGATGAGTCGTTTCTTTAATCACGCGGGGGCCGGCGAATCCGATCATGCAATTTGGCTCGGCCATGTTGATGTCCCCGAGGGTGGCGAAACTGGCGGTGACGCCACCTGTCGTCGGGTGGGTGAGAACAGAGATATAAGGAAGGCCGGCCGCATGATGACGGGCGAGAGCACCGCTCGTCTTCGCCATCTGCATGAGGCTGAGAATTCCTTCGTGCATCCGCGCTCCTCCGGAGGCGCTGATGATAATGGCACCGCGCTTTTCTTCGGTCGCGGTCTCGATCGCACGGGTGAGTTTTTCCCCGACCGCGGAACTGAGGCTGCCACCGAGGAAGCGGAAATCGATGACGCTGAGGGTCACGGGATTGCCGAGAAGCGTTCCACGTCCGCTGATGACCCCTTCTTTAAGGCCGGTCTTTTTCTGGTTGGCCTTAATCTTGTCTCCATAGCCTTTGAAGCCGAGCGCATCGATGGGCTCGAGGGTGGCATCGAGTTCGTCGAAAGAATCGGGATCGAGCAGCATCTGCACCCGCTCCTGGGAGGTCAGGGTGAAGTGATGATCACATTTGGTGCAAACGCGGTGGCGTTGCTTCAGGGTGATTTCATCGATGATCGCGCCACAGGAGGGACATTTATTCCACAAGCCTTCCGGCATGTCGGATTTCTTTTTCCCAAGTGATGCGATCGAGCGCTTTTTAAAGATGCCCATGGTTGGAAGCCGGGGGGGTGAGGTGTGTTGGTGTGTCTCAAACCGGACGAATCCGGGGGGTCGTGTGGGGCCAAGGTTAGCGAGAATTGGCTTTTTAACAACCAAATTCCTCGATGCGGAACTCAGCCGCGAAGGACTGAGAGTCCGACGATGCCCGGCCATTCGCCTGAAACTGCGTCTCCGGCAGCTCTCAGGATTTCAGCGCATTCGGAGACGGTTGTCCCGGTGGTCATGACATCATCGATGAGGAGAATCCCATGCTCGTTGACGATTTCGGCGGTCAGCTTTTTCCGGAGTTTGAAGGCACCTTTGAGGTTGTTGAGACGTTCCCGTCGATCAAGCTGCGCCTGACGGACGGTGTGGCGGGTTCTCTTCAAGAGCGGAGAGAGCTTGAGCTTAATTCCGGGTGGGGCAGTCCGGATAAATTCGCGGGCGATTTCGTGGGATTGGTTGAATCCGCGATCCTGCTGTCTTTTTGGATGCAGGGGCACGGGGACGACGAGCCAGGTGTCAATTTCGCGAAGTCGGGTGTCATCCCAGATGCGCTGCATGAGTTTGCCCATGAGTCGGGAAAGATGAACCTGTTTGCCGTATTTGTAGGCGTGCATCATTTCCCGCGCTTCGCCGCTGCTGCGATAGGCGCTCACCGCGAAATCGAAGGCTAGTTCGCGGTCGCCGCAGTTGCCGCAACGAAATGTCATCCCGACGGGGGTGTCGTAACTTTGGCCGCAGACAGGGCAGTAGCCCTCGGGGATGGGGGCGAGCTTGTCTTCGCAATCAACGCAAAGAAAGGGGAGGTCGATCTGGCGCTGTGAGGTGAGGGGCAGTTCGCAGCCGGCACATCCCGGCGGATAGATCCACCCGGTGGCCGCTTGCCGCCAGATCGCGAGCCGACTCATTTTTCGATCTCGGCGAAGGGATCGCGTCGCGACTTGTGGAGGAAAAACCAGACGCCGACGCCGGTGAGAAGGACGACAAAGGTGGAGACGAGTCCGACGCGGAGGGTGTCCCCGAGCCAGGGCATCATCTCGGCCCGTTCGAAGGCGCGGGTCGTCATCGGGCTCAGGGTTTTGACCCCGAAGACCCAACCGGCATGCAGCCCGATGCCGAGCCAGAGGGAGCCGGTTTTCATGCGCGTGTATCCGAGGACGAGTCCGATCGCGAAAAGGACCGCGAATTCGGAGAGCAGGAAATAGGGGTCGGCAAACTGGGAGAAAAAGTATTGAAAAATCCGGCCGACCATCCAGAAACCTGTCCCCCAGGTCACGGGACCGATTTCGAGGGTGGGAGGGGCATTAAAAAAGTGGATCACGGCGAAGAAAACAGCGATCGAGAAGAAGAGTGGGACGGGTTTCAAAACCTTCGCGAGGACCGCCTGAAGGGCGCCGCGGAAAACGAATTCTTCGAGGAAGCCCACGGCAAAGCCGGTTCCCAGTGCCTGGAGGAGGATTTTAGCGAGGGTTTTCCCGGCGTCGCGGGACTCATACCAACCCTGATTGACATAGAATGCGCCGAGGAGGAGGAGCGTGCCTCCCGCGACGACGAAGCCGAGAAGACAGTGCCGCCACCAGGCGGGATTGGGCTCCAGGCTGAGGAAGGCTCTGAGGCTGACCTTTTCGCGGCGTCCAGCATTCATCCATTTCAAAGTCGGCCAGAGGAGAAGGAGGGCGCTGAGAAGGACGGCGCGATTGAAATAGCGGGAAAACTTGGCGCGTTCCAATGATCCGTTGAGGCCCTCAAGAAATCCGCCTTCGAGCCACCCTTTGGCGACGATGTGCTTACCCCCAAAATAGATCGGAGGAGCGAGAATGGCGGAGAGGATCACGATTCCTGACAGGAAGACAAGGATTTTGAACGCGCCTGACCGCCAGAAGGTCTGTGTTTCCATGTGAGGCTGATAAGCTAGAAGCGAGACTATTGCAATGCTCCTGATGACCCCGAAACGCCCTTACTGCGTCTGACAAAAGGCTTTTCCACGTTATCTAAACAGTGTAAGGTTTCGCCCCGAATCCCCTCAAAGGGAAACCGATCACTGACAAATCAGATTCAGACTTTTTCTTATGTCTTTCAAACGCCTGCCTCTTCTCATTCTCCTGCTTACAATTACGCTGTCTGGCGTCCCGAACCTTCGGGCTGAAACCCAGTATGGAGATCTTGCCTACAAAGTAGTGCAGATGCTGGAGGAGGAGCACTTTCTTCAGGAGCCTTTCAACGACAAAATGTCCGCCCGGGTCCTTGAGGGATACCTTGAGATGCTGGACTTCAGCCGGATCTACTTCACGAAAGAGGATGTCGATGGTTTCCGCGCCCGCCACGAAACGACGATCGATGATCAGGCGAGAAACGAGTCGATCCCGGCGGCGTTTGAAATTTACAAGGTCTATCAGGAGCGCATCGCGAGCCGGGTGACAATGGCTCAGGAACTCGCGACTCCGGAAAATTTCACTTATGACTCGGACCGGACTGTCCAAATTTCCCGCAAAGATCTTGACTGGGTTCCTGCCGGGGAAGCGCACGACCAACTCTGGAGTAACCTCATCGAGGGGGATCTCATTCGTGAAAAGCTGATTGCCGATGCTCTCGCGCAGGAAGAGGCGGAGGAGCAGGCTGAGAAGTTGGAAAAGGGGGAGGCGGTCGAGGAAAAGTCACCTGAGGCGCAGAAAGAAGACAGCAAATCAATCTACGAGAAGGTTTCGGATCGCTATGATCGAATCCAGAAACGGGTTGATGAAAATCAGACCGAGGATGTTGCAACACTGTTTATCAAATCGATCGCGCGGGCCTACGATCCTCACTCCGAGTATTTCTCGCAGCAGCAGTATGACAATTTTCAGATTGGAATGAATAAGTCGCTCACCGGAATCGGGGCGATGCTGCAAAAAGACGAGGACCAGGGCGGTGCCACGATCGAGGGACTCGTCGTCGGTGGGCCTGCTTTCAAAGGTCAAAACCTTGAGGTGAAAGACCGCGTCATCGGGGTGGCCCAGGGAGAGGGTGACTTCGTCGATGTCGTCGAGATGAAGCTTTCCGATATTGTTGATCTGATCCGCGGTGAAGTGGGAAGTAAGGTCCGTCTCAAAGTGGTCCCTGCCGGGAAGACGAGCGGAATTAAACTCGTCGATATCCAGCGCGACAAGATCGACTTGAAAGACAGTCTTGCGACCGCCGACCTGATTAAAACGCAGGATCCTACCGGTAAAGAGCAGAAGCTCGGTTGGATTACGCTTCCTTCCTTCTACGCAGATATGGGTGGCGGCACGACGAGCACGACGACTGATGTCATGAATCTTTTAACCCGTCTCACGATTGAAGGAATCGACGGACTCGTCGTGGATCTCCGCGACAATGGGGGAGGATCGCTCGAGGAGGCGATCAACATGACGGGGCTTTTTATTCGCCGCGGACCAGTCGTTCAAGCGGTGGATTCCCGGAACCGTGCCGGGCAGAAAGTCTCCAACAATATCGAAGCGGTTTATGCCGGTCCGCTCATCGTGCTCGTCAATCATGCCAGTGCGAGTGCCTCCGAAATTTTTGCGGCAGCACTCCAGGATTATGGACGCGCTGTCATTGTCGGTGATGGATCAACGTTCGGTAAGGGCACCGTGCAGCAACTGCGTCCCGTGCTTTCGAACCGCCTCGTTCTTCCTTTCAATCGGGAGACGAACCAGCAGGGCGCGCTGAAGCTGACGATTCAGACCTTTTACCGCATCAATGGATATTCGACCCAACGCGATGGCGTCGTGCCGGATGTTCAGTTGCCATCGATTCTTGATATTGCGGAGATTGGTGAGGCAACCCTCCCATTTGCGTTGGATGTGAAGCCGATTCCACCGGCGGCTTACAAGCCCTTCTTTGAGAGCGCTCTGCCTATCGATCTCCTCAGCCAGGCGTCAGCCGGTCGGGTCAGCACGGGGCAGGCCTTCGAATACATTCTCAAGGACATTCAAGAGGAGAAGAGGCGGATTGAGGAAAACAAGATCTCGCTGAATCTTGAGGAACGGAAGCGCGAAGTGGAAGAGAACATGCAGGAGTCTGAAGATCGGAAAGCCGAGCGGATTGAGCGTTTCGCGAAAATTCGTGAGGAGGAAAAAGACGTCTTTACGATTTACAAGCTGACGCAGGATAACTTCCGTGATGAAGATCTCACGCTTCGTGATGATCTTTCGGCCGAGGATCTCAGCGGAATGTCCCGAGGTAAGGAAGATGAAAAAAACGAGGACAACAAGGCCCTCGAGTACCCTCACAAATTTGATCCCTACGAGCGTGAGACCGTCCAGATCATGCAGGACCTCATCGCCATTTCCAAGACCGGTCAGCCGGTGAATATTTCCGAGGCTACGCCAATGCAGCGGGACAAGACGGTTCCGATTCCGGCCCGCAATCAGGAGGCTCCGCAGGCGAACTGAGTCCGCTAAGTCGAGCGGGACGGGAGTCTTGATCCGATCTCGTCATCCCTCAGCGGCGTAGTATCTCCGTCATGTTCGGCGGACTGGAAGAAGCACTCGACGGGCTGCAGGTAAACCTGCGGCTCCCCGATCTATGGCAGCAGAAGGCGATCCGGGCGGTCCGCGACGGAAATGATGTCATCGTTTCTGCTCCCACGGGGGCGGGGAAAACGTTTATCTTTGAGGTGCTCGCGAACGAAGGGAAGCAGCACCCTCAGGGCCGCCAAGCCGTCTTCACCGTCCCAACCCGCGCCCTCGCGAATGACAAGTGGCGTGAGTGGCGCCGCGCGGGATGGAATGTCGGGATCGCCACGGGTGATCTCGCTGAGAATCTCGATGCGCCGGTGATTGTCGCGACTCTTGAGACTCAGCGGGAACGGTTTCTTTCTGGCAAGGGGCCGTGGCTTCTCGTGATCGATGAATACCAAATGATCGGTGATCGCCGCCGCGGCCTTCACTACGAGTTGGCGGTCGCGCTGGCGCCGGCGGACACGCGCCTCCTCCTCATGAGCGGCAGCGTGAACAATGCGAAGCGGGTCGAAGAATGGCTCACCCGGCTGGGACGACCGGTGATCCATGTCGAAACGAAAGACCGCCCCGTCCCGCTCGATGAAATCCCGGTGGAGGCATTTCACCGCACCGCTCCGGGGAAATATCGCAATTTCTGGCAGCGTCTCGCGATCAATACCTTGCTCTCGGACTGCGGGCCGCTCTTGATTTTTGCGCCTCATCGTAAAGCAGCGGAAAAAATAGCCTGGAAGATTGCCGAGGTTTTGCCTGAGGATGACCCCTTGCAAGGCTCCCGTGAGTTTGAGGCAATTTGCTCCTCCGATGTTCGGCGGCTCATTCAGAAACGGGTCGCCTTTCACCACTCCGGGCTGAGTTTTGCGGAACGCGCCGCCGTTGTCGAGCCGCTCGCAAAAGCCGGGCAGTTGCATGTCATCGTCGCAACGATGGGACTCGCGGCCGGCATCAATTTTTCGGTGCGATCCGTCTTCGTCGCGGAGACGAGTTATCAGGACGGCCCTTTCCAGCGTGAGGTGAGCCCGGACGAGTTGCTTCAGATGTTTGGCCGTGCCGGAAGGCGGGGCCTTGATAAAAAAGGGTATGTCATCGTCGGGGATCGCAGCCCCCGGATTTACGATGCTCACCCACTCGATCTCCATCGTCAGAATGAGCTGGATTGGCCGACTTTAATTCGCCGGATGTATTTCGCTTCAGAATCGGGAGGATCGGCCGTGGAAGCCGCCCGCGAGTTGCGTGACCGGCTTTTTTCCCGTCAGAAAATTCCTCTTGGATTTCGTGATGTCGGGGCAGAAGCGGAAGTGGAGGGAGGGGCACTTTTCGGACTCAAGCCGACGCGAAAGGAAATTCGCAACGCCGCTGGTGAGTGGGAGCCGGTTCGCTCGAATCGGGAGTCCACGAGCGGGCTCTCGCACGCATTGACCTGGAGTCGCGGGCGCTATCGGCCAGCTGAGGGTGACAGTGAACTCATTGCGAGTCTCCTCCCGGCGAGGGCCAGGCTCTGCCGGCTCGATGGAAAGGGGAGCGGGCCACGGCGATACGGCATGGAGATGGCGGTGGCGACCGAATCGGGTGCGGGAAATTTTTTGCTCACGAAATCGACTCGAAAAGTGGTCGGGGAAACCGGAAAGCAATCCAGTTATGGGAAGGAGGAGATCGAGGTTCTGCTGCCCGAGGTGATCGCTCCTATGATCGCGCCGGCGGAACTGGAACACTTCGTTCAGCGTGGGCGGAGTCTCTATCTCGTCGGGCATTTTCGAGACGCCGAAATAGAGGTTTACCTCGATTCCGGTGAGGTCCCGCTTTGTCGGCCTGAAACGCGACTCTTTGAAATTCAATCGACGACGCATTTCACCGATGAAAAATCCGGTGAAATCATCGAAACCGCCCCGGGAACCGCAGCTCATGCCTGGCGGAAATTGCGTCTCATTGATGAAGCGGGAATCCCGACGAAACGGGGTCTTCTTTTCAGTTTGTTTCAAGGGGGCGAAGGACTGGCGATCGCGGCGGCCCTGGAGGATCCGCACTACCCGGTCGATGAAATTATTTTGCACCTCGCGAACCTTCGGGCCGGCCATCGCTTTGAGCTGGATGCGGTGCCCAATGCGGAGCGCCTCGTTGAGTCGGTGGGGAGCGAGCGGCTTGCGGCGGCCTCGCGTCAGGCACACGGGGCGGTTGATTTTGAAGGGTATCTTCGTCTCGGCTTGCCGGTTCAATACGGGGAGGGAGCGGCGGAAGTCATGTCTTTGATGTTTGAGGGAAAGCTCTTCCGCCTTCTCTCGCAGTCGGCTCAGCTCGAATTCGGTGCTGGAGATGTCGAGCGGGCTTTCGTCGAGTGGTTGAGCCTCCTGCGGCATATCAGCTACGCTCCCGATGTGGACGACGAGCGCTGGCGGGAGTTGCAGGCAGCCGCCTCCCGCGAACTCGCGAAGCGGGATCGCCGAAGCCCTCTCGCTTCCCTTCCTGAACTGCCGGCGTCCGTGGTGCAGAAGTCACCCCGGCACGGCATCCCGTTCCGATCATTGCGAACCCCTTCTTGAGGGTTTCGCAAAAGTATTGTATGAGTATCTCATGGAAGTTCTCTCCCCTAACTCAGCAATTCTTGATAAAACCCGTGAGCTCTGCACCCTCATTCTCCAGTCCGGGGAATATCAGGAGAATGTCGAAAAAATTGATACCTTCTTCAAGGATGACGAAGCACAGGCGTCCTACAAGGAGTTTGCCGCTCTCGGCGAAACGCTTCATCAGAAGCAGCAGGCCGGTTTGCTCTCCGATGAAGATGTTGCTGGTTACGACGAAAAGTTGAAAGCCCTCAAAGCAAATCCGGTCACCGGTGAGTTCATGGCCGCCGAGCAGACGCTCAACGGTATCGTCGCTCAAATTTCGAAGACGGTTGGAAAGACGCTCGAAATCGGACGTCTCCCTGAGCCGGAAGACATGGAAGAAAGCGGCTGTTGCAGCAGTGGTGGCTGTGGCTGCTAGGGCCCCGGCGTCAAACTTCGCTTCGACGTAAATTTTTCAGCCAAGCACATCGTGTGTCGCTTTTTCAAGCGCGTCGATGGCTTGGCTGATTTCGTGTTCAGACATCGCCAGTGGCGGCATCAATGTCAGGGTGTCGCGGACGGGGCGGGTGAGGAGGCCATGCTTGCGGGCGGTGCGACAAATTCGGGCACCGGTTTCGGCTTTCCAATCAGGGGCTGATCCTGAAGCCGCATCGATGAGGTCAATCCCGGCGATGAGCCCGACCTGTCTCAGTTCCCCAAAGTGAGGGCAGCGATCCACGGCCTCCCGAAGCTGATTGGAAAAGGCGTTGATTTTCGAAGGGAGCGACGCAAGCACCTCTTCCTCTTCGAAAACCTGGAGGCTTCCGAGGGCGGCGGCACATCCTAGAGGATTGGCGCAATAGCTGTGGCCGTAGAAGAAAGTCTTTAACTCATCGTATTCGCCGAGAAAGGCATCGTGAATTTTGTCGTTCGTCAGGGTCGCGGCGAGAGGGAGGTAGCCTCCGGTAAGACCTTTGGCGAGACAGAGGAAATCAGGGATGACCTCTTCGTGCTCGCAGGCGAACATGCGTCCGGTGCGCCCGAAGCCGGTCATGACTTCGTCGAGGATGAGAAAAATACCATGCCGGTCACACCATTCCCGCAGCGCTTTCAACATACCGACGGGCCAGGTTCGCATACCCGCAGCTCCCTGGATGAGCGGCTCAATGATGAGTGCATTGGCTGACTCACGCACTTCCTGAGGCATCGCCTCGAGGTCGGCGAGGCTATCGATGCGGTGCACCTCGTATCCACGAGAGGAAAAGCGGTCCTGAAAGACGCCGATGCCACCGAGGGAAGCGGCACCCATCGTGTCGCCATGGTAGGCTCCTTCGAAGGTAATGAAGCCGGTGCGTGCCTCCTCTCCTGTGAGTTGCCGGTATTGAATCGACATCTTGCAGGCGCATTCGATGGCGGTAGAGCCGTCATCCGAGAAAAAGACTTTTGTCAGGGTGTCTTCGGGAAATAAATTCACCAATTTTTCGGCAAGGAGGATTGCCGGCTCGTTCGAGAAGCCGAGGGCGGAGCAATGCGCGATCCGGCTCAGTTGCTTTTGAATCGCCGCATTGATCGTCGGATGATTGTGCCCGTGAAGATTCGTCCAGATCGAGCTGTTCCCATCGAGGTAGCGGTTTCCTTCGGTATCGGTCAGGGTTGCTCCATCCCCTGAGGCAATGATGAGTGGGTCCGCGTCAGACTCGCGCCACGCTTTCATCTGCGTGAAAGGATGCCAAAGGTGCGCCTTGTCGAGCTGACGTAATTTATCGGTATCTCCGGCCATAGCTCAGTAATGCGGGAGTGCGGCCTTGAGGCCTTTTACCAGGCCGCTCCGAGTTGTGGTTGTGGATTGACCCGGTAGGGCATCCAAACAATGCCGACGGACTTGGCGGAGCAGTTCTTTTTCAAAGGAGAAAGGCTGAGCGTTTCCAGCTTTTCATTCATGGGGTCCATCGCCTCCTTGAGCTTCTCAATTTCCTCTTCGCACTCCCGCTCGAGATCTTTGAGGTCGTCCTCGTAGTCCTCGACTTTTTCCTGCGCCCTCGCAACGTCGCGTCCCTCTTTCCAGGCGCGCGAGGCACCTGACATGGCGCTGCGGCTTTTCGTCGAAATCCCTCTCCCTAACACGGCGCCTAGAATTGTGCTGCCGATCTTCATCGCCGTGTCCATTTTTGCACTGCTCGCCTGAGCCTGCTGTTCAGCAACGGTGTCCATGGCGCGGCCAATGCGGTCTTCGATCGTCTCGATTTTCTTCGCGTAGGAGTCCTGGAGTTCTTCGACTTTTTCATCGCGGATCTCATGGGCGGCATGGACAAGGCGCGCGCGGAAATCGCCCTCCGTTTCTCCGAGGTTGGAATATTGTCCGGTGAGGGGGCTATTGAAGACGGTGATGGTGTGATTGCCGTAGAGGTAATCGACGAGTTCTTTGCTGAGGCTTGACCATAGATTAGAGTCCAGCATTTTCTGTGGGATCGGGGAGAAGGCGGCGCCGTTGACCGGCTCGCGTCCGAGTTGACTGACCTGCAGCTCATTGGGCAGTTTGAGATCTTTGGACCAGTCCATTTCACCGCTTTCCATATCGATCTTGTTGACCATCGCGACAGACTCGGTTCCGGAGATTCCTTTTTTGCTGTCCTGATAACGGACTTCGCCGACGCGGATCACGGCAGGGACATAATTAATTTCCTCGGCGGGAACATCGGGGCCTGCCGGGATAAAAAAGTCGTCCGCGCCACGGGGAAGACGCGGCCGGAGTTTCTCGGCGGCGGCCGGCTTCGGACTTTCGGACTCCGGGGTGGGCGAAGCCGCTGCGATGGCCTCGATCTGAGCGCGCTTGCCGTCCATGAGTTCTTTGATCTGTCGACGGGCAATCGGGCCGGTCAGATAGCTCATGACCCAGCGGACATGGAAAACGACAGGTCCGTCGTCGTGAACATTGTTCATCAGGAAAACACGGCTCCCGAGACCGGCGAGGAGTTGCTCCATTTTCGCTCGATCAAATCCGCTGTCGTTGCTCGCGGCAGCTCCTTCGAGGCCATCGAGAACGCGGGCTTTATCTCGCTCGGTCTGGAGGCGTCCGAGCCACCAGGTCCCGATGTTCGAAAGCGCTTTGTAGTCGAGGTCTACGGGGTTCTGCGTAGCTAACAAAACACCAAGACCAAAGGCGCGGGCTTGCTTCAGCATCGTCATCATCGGCTTTTTCGAAGGCGGCATCGCCGAGGGCGGGAGGTAGCCGTAGATCTCGTCCATGTAGAGGAGCGCGCGGAGGCTCGTCGTTCCGGTTTGCGACCGCATCCATCCGAGCATTTGGTTGAGGAGGAGGGAAACGAAGAACATCCGCTCCGAGTCGCTGAGGTGCGCGATTGAGAAAATCGAGATGCGCGGTTTTCCCGCCTCGGTGTGCATCATGCGCTTGATGTTGAGCGGCTCTCCCTGCAGCCAGGTCGAGAAGCCGGGGGAGGCGAGAAGATTGTTCATCTTCATCGCGAGTTCGCGGCGGTCTTTTTCCGGACAAACTGTTTCGAGATCCATCACCCCGATTTTCTCGAAAGGCGGGACCTGGATGTGACGGATCAGGGTTTCCAGAGTGACCCCCTGCCCGGCACGCCAGGCGTGACTGAAGATGTTGGAAAGGAGGATGTGCTCAGGATCCTGAATCGGATCAGCTTCGACCCCGACGAGGGAGAGGAGGCTTGAAACGGTGGACTCGATCCGCTCGGCGAAGGCTTCGGCGTCATCGATCACTTCAAACTCAGGGACATCGAGCGAACTCAGGATTGAGACGGGAAGTCCGGAGTTGGAACCCGGGGTGTAAACGGTAAGGTCAACCTTGTCGCGAAAGGATTGAATTCGCTCCGGTCTCTGACCCCAGCTCGCGAGGCCTTTTTTCCACATTTCGGCGGTGTTTGCGGCGTGCTCATCCGGAGTGAGTCCCTTCTTTTTGGCGTCGTCTTCATTGATCCATGGCCGGAAGTCTTCCGGAGCAAGATTCGGGAAAGTGAGGAGCAGGTTCGAAATGTCGCCCTTCGGGTCGATCACGATCGCAGGGATATCGTCCATCGCCGCTTCTTCGAGGAGGGCCATGCAGAGACCGGTTTTACCCGAGCCGGTCATCCCGAGGACGACGCCGTGGGTGACGAGGTCCTTGGAGTCATAGAGGACGAGGTCGTCTTCCAACTTCTTCTCACCGAGGTCGTATTCGCGACCGAGGTAGAACTTGCCGAGCTTTTCGTAGGAGTCAGTTTTGATGTCCATGATAGATAAAAGGATGCGTTAGGGGATGAGCGTGTAGGAGATCGATTCGCCATGAACGCTCTGCATTCCAGTGCGACCCTGCCATCCCCAAAGTTTAAATTTCAGCTTCGATCCCGTTTTGCCCGCTTTGGCAAAATCGGTCGTCGTGAGGGTGACGCGACCCTGGCCTGCAGATGAAACGGGCGGGTAGATTGTTTTGATGACCTTGAGCCCTGAGCGGATTTCGATCTTCGAAACAAACCCCTGCCTCGTGCGATATTCATAAGGAATCGAGGATCCTGATCTAAAAGTGCGGGATCCGCTCGAATCTCTCGTGAGGTGAACATTCGGGCGATAAAGTTGACGTCTCTCCTGGCGTCGGAGAGTATCGTTGATGCGATTGGGTCGAAATCCGAATTGAGCCTCGGCGCTTGTCGTCGAAAGCCCGCTCGCGATCATGAGCGGAACGAGAAGAAAGAGGAGAGATCGTTTTGTCATGAGAAGAAGGAGTGGTCCGTATTTACGGGGTCGCAAGGGTCCGCCCTGTATGATAGGAACTCCACTCTCGAATTTCCAATGTTTCTTATGAGTAAATCGGCTGCTTTCTTTTTGTCTTTGTTCGCACTTTTTCTGATTTCACCGGTGGGGGGAGAGGATTCTAAACTTCCCAACGTCGTCATCATTTTCACCGACGACCAGGGATACGGCGATGTCGGCGTTTACGGTGCGGAGGGCTACGAAACGCCACATCTCGATAAGATGGCGGCTGAGGGGCGAATCTTTACCCGCTGGTATGCGGCGCAGGCGGTGTGTTCGGCGTCGCGAACGGGACTCCTGACCGGTTGCTACCCGAATCGTCTCGGCATGCATGGGGCCCTTGGGCCGGGCAGTCCTCACGGGCTGAATCCGGATGAAACGACGCTGCCGGAAGTCTTCAAATCAAAAGGCTACGCGACCGGGATGTTCGGGAAATGGCATCTTGGCGATCACGAGAAGTTTCTCCCGCTGAACCATGGGTTTGACGAATATTTCGGAATTCCCTACTCGAATGACATGTGGCCAATGCACCCGACCGCGAAAAATTTCCCGCCGCTCCCGCTTATCGAAGGCAACGACTGGCTGCGCCACGCCGACGAGCACGATCAGAAAATGATGACGACCTGGCTGACTGCCAAGTCCGTTGATTTCATCAATCGGAATCGCGAAAATCCATTCTTTCTCTACGTCCCGCATCCTCAGCCGCATGTGCCGCTTTACGTGAGTGATCGTTTCGCCGGAACCACTGAAAACGGGATCTACGGCGACGTCATTGCCGAGATTGACTGGTCGGTCGGCGAAATTCTCAATGCGATCAGCACGAATGGACTCGACGAAAACACGCTCGTTGTTTTCACGAGCGACAACGGTCCGTGGCTTTCCTATGGCACGCACGCGGGCTCATCGGGCCCGCTTCGCGAGGGCAAAGGAACCTCGTGGGAGGGTGGGTATCGTGAACCCTGCATCATGCGCTGGCCGGGTGAAATTCCAGCAGGAACGGTGACGGACACGCCGGGGATGAACATTGATCTCCTCCCGACGATTGCGAATCTGATCGGGGCTGATCTTCCTGAAAAGGACATCGATGGACTCGATATATGGCCGATCATTTCGGGGGCGGAGGGGGCTGAAAATCCGCACGATGCCTACTGGGTTTATTACAAAAAGAACGAACTTCAGGCCGTCATGAGCGGCGACTGGAAACTGGTCCTGCCCCACACCTACCGGACCCTCGCGGGGCATGAAGGCACGAGCGACGGGCTTCCGATCAATTATGAAAACGTGAAGTCGGGCCTCGAACTCTATGATCTCAGCAAGGACATCGGGGAGGCGAAGAATCTTGCCGACGCGATGCCCGAAAAAGTCGCCGAAATGATGAAGCACGTCGAGGCGGCACGGGCGGAGCTGGGTGACAGCCTCGTTAAGCAGGAGGGGCCCGGAACCCGCGAGCCGGGGCGTCTCAGCGAAGACGAAGGTCTCGCTCTCGAGAAAAAACATTGGCCTAACGGAAAGAAAAAGAAGTGAGTCGCGTATCCATCCGCCACTATGGCAGATTATCAGGATCGATACCCCGTTAACACTCCCGGAGCCTTCTACGTCGATGACCAGTGCATCGACTGCGACATGTGCCGTCTCAATGCCCCGGATTTTTTCACCCGCGAAGACGAGGGAGCTCACTCCTACGTCTATCGGCAGCCCGCGACACAAGCTGAGGTGAACCTCTGCCGCGACGCGCTCGATGATTGTCCCGTCGAGGCTATCGGAAGCGATGGGCCGACGAAGGAAATCGAAGGGAAAAATCACTCCCGTCTTCCCGATTTCGTGCGACAATAGCCGCCACATGCACATACAGGACATACTGGCGCGGGGTAAGACGACTTTTTCGTTCGAGTTTTTTCCGCCAAAAACAGAGAAGGCGTCCGGGGCGCTCTATGAAACAATTTCCGAGTTGGAGGCCTATGAGCCGGCCTTCGTCAGCGTGACTTACGGTGCCGGTGGATCGACCCGTGAACTGACCAATGACCTCGTCGTTCGGTTAAAGACGACGACTTCGCTTGATCCGATTCCTCACCTGACCTGCGTGTGTCATCAGGAGAGTGATATCGAATCGATCCTTTCCCGCTACGCTGAGGAAGGCGTGAGCAATATTCTCGCGCTGGGTGGTGATCCGCCTCGTGACCTCACGAGTTATCGGAAAGAGGATGACGCCTTTCAGCAGGCCGCCGACCTCGTCCGCTACATTCGGAATTTCAGAGGGCATGCGGATTCGCGCGGCTTCGGCATCGGAGTGGCAGGGTTCCCCGAGGGGCATCCGGGCACGCCAAACCGCCTCAAAGAGATGGATTATCTGAAGGCGAAAGTCGATCAGGGCGCCGACTACATCGTGACCCAGCTCTTTTTCAGTAACGATGACTTTCACGATTTCCGGGATCGTTGTTCGCTGGCGGGGATCAATGTGCCGATCATTGCCGGGATCATGCCGGTGACTTCGACTCAGGGAATGGCGCGGATGGCGGACCTTGCGGCCGGGGCACGTTACCCCGCGAAGCTGCTGCGCACCCTCATGCGGGCCGGTGACGACTCCAAGGCGGTCGAGAAAGTGGGGATCCACTATGCGACCGAACAGTGCTCGGATCTTCTCGAACACGACGTCGCGGGGATTCACTTTTACACTCTCAACCAGTCTCATGCGACGCGTGAGATTTATGCAAATCTGGGGCTCAAGACCTCCGCTTCGCTCGTGGCTTGATCCAGAGAACCGATGAAGCGTTTCCCCTGGCGCGCCCTCCTTTACACGGTTTTTCTGGCCTATCTTGTTCTTGATTTAAAGGTTTGTCAGGGTCCGTTGCGGCAGGCTTTTTCGCAGCGGCAGGATTCATTGGTCGAGGCGGTGGCGGAGAATCAATGGGTCGCGATTGTCAATCAGGAGCCCATCTCACAGGAACAACTTCAGGTCGCCGTTTTTCGTCATCTTTATCAGCGGGGCAAAGAGGAGGATGTGATTCCCGAAAAGAATCTCGAGATGATCCGCCTCGCGGTGCTCGATTCTTTGATTGATGACCTCCTCGTGAAGCAATATGCGGACGGGGAAAAATATGAAGCGCCGACGGAGGAGATCGACGAATTCATCGCGACATGGGAGGCTCAGTTTGAGACTCCGGAGGAACTTGCGGAGCGGTCCGGCTTGCAGGATCTGAGTGAGGAGGAACGACGGAAGGAACTCGGTCGGATCTGGTCGCGGAAGAAGTGGCTCGAAAAACGAATCGCGCCCGGAATCGACGTCAAGGATGACGAGGTTCAAGCATGGTTTGAGGCCAATCGGGAGAGCGGCAGGGGATTCATCGAGCCGGAAAAGATTCGGGCGCGGAATATTTTTCTCAGCACGGTGATCACGGATGATGACTCACGCGAAGCACTGATCCGCTTGATCCATCGTCAAATCAGCGAGGGGGAGGGAACCTTTGAAGAATTCGCGGAGGAATTTTCCGAAGACCTGAGAACGAAGAAGCGTGGCGGGGACTTAAATTGGTTTGCCCGTGACCGCGTCCCTGAAGATTTTGGCGAAGTGGTTTTCGGTCTGGAGGTCAATGAGATGAGCGAACCGTTCCGAACCTCGATCGGATGGAACATTGTGAAAATCGAAGCGCGGCAGGCGGAGCGCCCCGTGACCCTGGAGGAAGTGGCGTCGGAGATCCGGAATCATCTCGAGACCGAATATACTCTCGACACGATCAAGCAGCTCATGAGGAAGCTGCGGGAAGTCTCGACGATCCGACTTTTTCCCGAGCACTTTTAGCGCGGCCCGGCGATTACCCCGGCGCCACAATTTGCGGCCAGCATCCGCGGAGTGAAGCAAAGTGAGTGCTCAACCCTTCGCGGTCTTCGATCCAGTGCGGCTCGAATTCTTCATCGACGAAGGCGCACCCGATGGGAAGGTCGGGCTGGTCGTTTGCGATCCGCTCGAAGGTGGCTTCAGCACGGTCGGCAATGTCGAGCCACTTCATCTTCATCGCGATGGGATCCAGTTGGCGGGCTTGGATATCTTGCAAAGTTGCGGGATCGATTTTTGCGAAACGTTTCATCATCTTCGCGAGAAAGAGGGGGCTGAACCCCGGGTCTTTCCCGCAGGCGCCTCAGCAAATCGCTTCGAGAGAAAAACGATCTGCCAATTCAAGAATGTCCACGTAGTCACGGGTTTCCGTCCTCGCGGAAAGGGCGAGAGCTTTATTTGTCGCCATGTCGAACAAATGAAGTCGCCAACCGAGGACGGGATCCTGTTCGATCGGGAAAAAACGAAAGGCTGAGTCGGCGGCCCGGTCGATCTCAACTGATTGATCTCCCCGTCGCACCTTGGCGTCTCGAAAAGTTCCCACTGCATCCCAGCCTTTTTGTCTTTCGATTTCGTAGCCCGCCGATTCAAGGGAGGCGCAGTCATTCAGGCTTGCTTCGTTAACCGCCGCAGAACTTTCGTGGAATACATCGAAGTCGTTGCTGTAGCGAACTGATCCTTCGATAGCATGAAGAACAAGGCTGCCGGCAAAATGGCTCTCTGGGGATTGGTTACAGGAGATGATCGCCATCACCTCGCGCTGAAAACCATTTAGCGGCATATCGAGAGTTCCTTCCAAAGTTTCTGAGCGGTAAACCACTCTTTATGACCACCGTATTCGCGAAGTCGTGTGATGACTAAATACACATCTTCCCAGGTTTCGACGGTAGCATCAGGGTGTCGGAACCAGAAGACACCTCCGTTTTCTTTCACCAATCGCCGCGCCTCTTCCAGCACCTCAGCGCTGACGGGGCGGGCAGAAGTAGGGCTCAGACGGCCATAGTCGTCCGGTAATTTTTCTTCGCCGACCTTCATTGTTGTGATCAAACTAACACGTATTTCGGCGCTTTGTATCGTTATTTCCCAACGGTGAACAGGTAGCTGCGTGCGTCCCGCGCGCCGAAGATGGGTGCGATTTGGTTCTCGCTCCACGCTCAAACCTGCGGGGGAGTCGCGGGAAGCTCACTTCACGTAAGCCGCCAATCCCTGAAGACCGCCTTCGCGACCGAAACCGCTTTCTTTGTAGCCGCCGAAGGGACTCGTTGGGTCGAACTTATTGAAGGTGTTGGCCCAGATCACTCCGGCCTTGAGCTGGTCGGCGATGCTGAAAATCTTGCTCCCTTTGTCGGTCCAGATTCCGGCGCTCAGTCCATAACAGGTGTCGTTCGCGAGCGTGACGGCTTCCGCGGGGGTGCGGAATGTCATGATGCTCAGGACCGGCCCGAAGATTTCTTCGCGAGCGATGCGGTGGCTTGAGGTCACTCCGGTAAAAAAGGAGGGCCGATGCCAGAATCCTTCATCCGGAAGCGCGCAGGAGGATTCGTGGAAATCCGCGCCCTCGGCTTCACCGGCTTTGACGAGTTCCTGAATCCGCTTGAGTTGGGCTTTCGAATTGATCGCCCCGATATCGGTGTTTTTATCGAGCGGATCACCGACGCGCAGCGTCTCGATCCGGCGCGTGAGCCGTGAAACGAAGTCGTCGTGGATTGATTCCTGAATGAGAAGGCGGCTTCCCGCACAGCAAACGTGTCCCTGATTAAAGTAGATCCCGTTGATGACGCCTTCGACGGCCTGATCAATCGCGCAGTCGTCGAAGACGATGTTGGCCGCTTTGCCACCCAACTCCAGAGTCAGTCTTTTCCCGGTTCCGGCGGCGGATCGAGCAATGTGTTTTCCCACGGCCGTCGATCCGGTGAAGGCGATCTTATCGATCCCCCCATGTTCGACCAACGCCGAACCGGTTTCCCCGGCCCCGGTGACGATGTTGACGACTCCGGGAGGGAGGTCGGCTTCCTGAAGAATTTCCGCGAGATGCATCGCGGTGATGGAAGTCGTTTCCGCCGGCTTGAGGACGACGGTATTGCCACAGGCGAGCGCTGGAGCAATCTTCCAGGCAGCCATGAGAAGGGGAAAATTCCACGGGATGACCTGACCGGCGACGCCGAGAGGCTGCGGTTCTCTTCCGGGAAAGGCATACTTCAATTTATCAGCCCAACCCGCATAGTAGAAAAAATGAGCCGCGACGAGGGGGAGATCGATATCCCGGCTCTCTTTGATCGGCTTGCCGCCGTCCATCGATTCGAGGATCGCCAGCTCGCGGGCTTTTTCCTGAATGATCCGCGCGATGCGGAAAAGGTATTTGCCGCGCTCGGCGGGAGCCATCGGGCCCCAGACCTTTTCGTAGGCGCGACGTGCGCTCTTCACGGCGAGATCGATGTCCGAGTCGTCTGCCTTGGCGATCCTCGCGAGACGCTTCCCGGTCGCGGGATTGACCGAGTTAAAATAGCTGCCGGATTGAGGTGCGACAAACTCCCCGTTGATGAACAGCTCATACTGCTTCTTTAGCGGAACCGGAGTCGTCTCGGGTGCGGGTGCGTAGTCGAAGGCGCTTCCGAATTTGAGGTGATGTTTCTTTTTATCCATCCTAAGGTGCTCCTAACTTTTTGAGAAATAGTCAGGGCTTTGGTAATTTCCATCGATCAGCTTCGCGAGTTGCAGCTCAACATCACCGAGGAGTGAGCTCGCCCCGAAGCGGAAAAGTTCCGGCGTGAGCCAGTCGTCGCCGAGCGTTTCTTTGACCATGACGAGATACTGTAACGCCTCTTTCGCGGTGCGAATTCCCCCAGCGGGCTTGACGCCGATCCGCTGGCCGGTTTTCAAAAAATGATCCCGCACTGTTTCAAGCATGACAAGGGTGACGGGCAGGGTTGCGGCGGGCGAAACTTTGCCGGTCGAGGTCTTGATGAAATCCCCTCCCGCTTTGATCGCGAGCTGGCTCACGAGCCTGACATGATCATAAGTCTGGAGCTCGCCGGTTTCGAAAATGACTTTGAGGTGTGCTTTGCCGCAGGCCTCTTTCACGGCGGAAATTTCATCACTCACTTCCGCGAGATTCCCCTCGAGGAAAGTGCCGCGACTGATGACCATGTCGATTTCCTGCGCCCCTGACAGAACCGCGTCTTTAACGTCGGCAAGGCGCAACTTAAGAGGGTATTGTCCACTGGGGAACCCCGTCGCGACCGAGGCCACGGGAATGCTGCTGCCTTCGAGTTCCTTCACGGCGTGAGCGACCTGGTTCGGGTAAACGCAGACGGCACCGCAGGGAGGGCAGTCGTAGCGTGCGGCCATCGGCTGGAGGGCTTTGCGGCAGAGGCGGGAGACTTTACCCTTCGTGTCGGCCCCTTCGAGCGTGGTAAGATCCATCATCGAGACGGCCATCTTGAGGCCGACTGATTTGGCGTCACTTTTGATCGAGCGCTTCGTGAAGGTCGCGGCGCGCTCTTCGACGCCGGTCTGATCGATGCGGGGGACGGGGGGCTTTAAAGAAAACGACATGACAACTCGTGACGGCGGGACTGCCCTAGCACATTCTCACCATATCTTTGACGAGCTGAAAGTAGAGATAAAAAAGCCCGCGCCATGAGTAGCGAAAGGTGCCCGCCTTTTCGGCGAGGCGGATCAGCCCGTTTTCGAGATTGTATTTGATCTGGCGACCGGTTTCTTTCTCGACGAGTCCGACGAGAGTCTCCGGATCTTCCTCGACAAAGTGTTTGGTCTCGAGCGCGAGGGCATCGAGCCACTCTTCATGAACGTCGAGCAACTCGGCGAAGGAGTCGGAGTCGGGGGACTGTCGCAGGAGGACATCCGGCGCGGCTTTCATCGGATTGCTGAAGGGGAGGTTCGTCGTCCGGTAGGTGAGGCCCCGCTCGGTGCGTGAGGTCAGGGTGAGGCAGCCCCAGGCAATGCCGTCCTGCTCGGTGAAACAGATCGCGGCCTGCTGACGTTTGTCGGCGTGATAGAAGATTCGATAGAACTGATTCATGCCGTCCCATTCCCAGCCATTGTCGGAGACGTATTCGAAGCCTTCGTCTTCCACTTCGGTGGTGAGATCCAGAAAGTCGGGAAAGCGCGAAGAGTTGGGCGGCGGCGTTTTTTCAAGGGCCTTATCGACGGGGAGGCGAAGCTGACGGATACGGGTGAGCAGCTCGACCCAGGGAAGGAGAAACCACATGAGGAGGCCTCCGCATCCTGCGATGATGCTTTGGGTCGGTAGGTAAAACGCAAGAAATGTCGCCGCGAGAACGCCGACCGCTCCCAGCTTCCGCAGGATTTTACTCCGAAAGCTGCGGAGGCCGAAGGAAAAGGCGAGAACGCCGAGAATGATAAGAAGTTCACTCATGAGTCAGGGGATATCCTACGATGCGACGGCACGGTGAGAAAGTGGAAATCCCGGTGCATTTGAGGGAGCTTCAAAGTGCGACGATTTCCACCTGCCGGCTAGCCCTGCTGCAATACCCTGTGCGAATCGTGAGCGACACTCTTGTCCGCCGGCAAGCCAAGCCACGATGCCCGTTCTAATCGTGGACAAGGTGAAATTTGCCCCTCTAGCGCAAGTGCAGAGCAAACGCCACCTTCACTTCCTCCGCTTAAAAATCGCGACGTGGCGATCGACCGATTTTCCTTCGGTAATGAGTTCGCGAGTCTCCGGATTAAACTCACTTTTGATCAATTCTCCGCCGAGTCGCTGGATCGCTTCGAGAGCGAGTTGATGCTCCTTATCGAAGTAGCTCGTGATAATGAGCCGGCCGTCCTCATCGAGTTTGTTCAGCGCCTGATCGTAGATTTCCTCCCAGGTTTTCGCGCCGTTCCAGTAGTTCTGGTGGCGCATGAAAACGAGATCGAAATCCCCGCCGAGCTCTTCGTGTCCGTCGAGCTTTGTGGCGTCACCGGTGAAGAATTCGCATTCCTGTAAGCCCGGTTTTCCCTGAAGTTTCCTCTTTCCCCCGAAGCGCCGGTTCGCGTCGGCGATCTCACGGGCGCGAACGTCGATGCCGGTGAGTTTGACGGCCTTGTCATCGCCGGGTGCCTTCAGCTCTGCGAGAAAATCGGTGAGGACTTCGGCTTCGTGGCAGTCGCCACAGGCGAGGTCGAGAATTCGTGCTTCGTTCTTTACGGCAAGACGGCGGCGCACCGTTTCGTCGTCACCCGAGGTGACGCGGCGGAGCATTTTGCGAAGTTTCCGCAGGTCCTCCGCGGTCTCTGATTGGAAGCGATCGGACATTCCCCGGGGTTATTCAGCCGCGTGGTGCGCCTGGTAGTGCTCTTTGAGAATGTCACGACCGAAATCGCCGGTGAAGTCGCGCCAGACGGCGTGAACGTGGCTCGCGTTGTTTTGCGTGTTGGCGTATTCGAGAATGAAGGTCGGTCCCTGCACGCGGTAGTAGTGAGGTTCGCCTTTTTCGATCCCGCCGGCCCAGGCGAAAACGATCTTTTCCATCCCGGCCTCTTTGATCGCAGCGAGGTCCTCTTTGGCCACCTCAGGACGGATCCGATGCACGTAAACGTTGATCAATTCGCGCAACATCGTGCGCTGCTCTTTTTCCAACTCTCCCCAGGGAAGGCCCGCGTCCCCGAGTGAGGCGACAGTTGGTTCGGCGGCGGTGAGAATGTCGCGTGGCGCTTTTTCGTCGACGATGGTCTTGGCGCGTTGCTCATCGGAAAGGGCTTTGACGAGGGCGCGGGCGACGTCTTCCTCGGCGGCGAGAACGCGAAGCCCCTTGCGTGGGCCTTCGAGAATTTCCCCGGGGTTGGAAGCAAAAAAGCTCGGGGTGCTCGAAACGACGACGCCATCGGCAATCGTGAAATTCATCGACATGTGGTGTCCTTCAAAACGCCAGCCCCAGGCTTTGGAACCCGGCTCGCCGAACACGGAAACGTAGTACATGAGCGTATCTCGTTTCGGATCATTTTCCATTTCCCAGAGAACCTGCTCCAGACTCATGATCTGGACGGCGGTGAGAAATCCACGATGACTGAGCCCGGTGCTGAGAAGTCCGTAGGCGAGGTGGCGCTGGTCGGGGCTCATCGCTTTGAGGGTGAGGCCGCCGCGCATTTCTTCGCCTTCGAAGGGCTTGGGAATGAAATGCCAGTTCTCGCGCTCGGCGTCAGTCACCTCGAAGGTGGCGAGTCCTTTTTGCTCGTCGTCGAGCATCGAAAGCCAGAGATTGGCGGCATCAGCCATTTCGGTGGCGGCTTCGTGCGCTTTCAGAGCAGGCGTGGTCGCGAGGACGACGAAAGCAGCGATGAGGGAAATCTTTTTCATGGGGCGTAGTTAGCCAAGGAATGCGGCGCAGGGCAAGGACGCAATCAATGCTCTCGATGTAACCGCGTCGGAGATTGCTTCGTCTAGGAAAATAGAGCATTCTGCTAAAGCCAAACCGGCTCATGTTTTTTTTCGACCCGACAGGAACCCGATACCACGTGGAGACCGACCTACCAGAGACTGAATGGGTCGCTCGCGCACAATCCGGTGATGAAGACGCGTTTCTCCGACTCGCGACGTGCTATCATGGTCGGGTCTGGAACACCGCTTCAAGGTTTGCCCGGTCAAAGGGTGAGCTGGAGGATCTCACGCAGGATCTCTTTTTGAAAATCTGGAAAGGTCTCGCCTCCTACCGTTCCGATGCTCCCTTCGAGCACTGGCTCATGAAGGTGACGGTGCGGGGCTGCTATGATTTTCTCAGAAAAAATCGCCGCCGCCGCGAGCTGGAGCAGATCGTCGATCCGCAGGAAAGCCGCGACAATGAAGACTCGCGCGCGGATGCTGAGCGGGCTCGTAAGGAAGCCTGGGAAACGGTCTCAGTCCTCCTCGATCAGCTCGATGCCAAAGATCGAACCGTGATCACTTTGCTCGATTTGGAAGAGCACTCCGTCAAGGAAACGGCGGATCTGACCGGCTGGAGTGAGTCGAATGTGAAAGTAAGGGCTCACCGCGCCCGGAAAAAAATGCGGACGATTTTTGAAGAACTTGGATTGGAACGATGAGGAAGACACCTTTAGAAAAATTGTTTGAGCAGGCCCGGGGACATCAGCCTTTGGGCGACCCGGGTTCGTTCGGATTCGAGACCCGCTTGCGCGCTGCACTCGGAGATGCCGGATCTTCGGAGATCGAACTGTTGGCCCGACTCTCCTGGCGTTTCACTCTCGCTGCTCTCCCTGTCGTGCTCGTGGCGGCGCTTTTTGTCGGGTTCCAACATGCCGAGTTTTTGCCGGAAGGACTTGGCGGTGTCATCTCGCAATGGTCTCTCCTTTTTCCCGGTGATTTGTTTTAAGCGATGGCCAAACGAACAAAGCTCAAGGCCGGTTGCGGTCTCATTTCAGTCTTCCTCGTCGGTGCTTTTTGCGGAGCCCTTGCGCTCTTCTTCGTGATCGTGAAAGTGATTCCCCTGAGCGAAGGCTGGCGGGATGAAGAGTCGAAAGAATTTGTCCTCGAACATCTCGCGAATCGTCTCAAGCTCACCGGGGCGCAGATCGAGCAGGTTGAGCCGATTGTCTTCTCAGCCCTCGACGAGCGCTACGAGCATCGGAAAGTCTACATCGACGCGGACATCGGGATCACAAGGGAGGCGCTGGAGCAACTGCGCCCGATCCTCGACGAAGCGCAGGTGGATAAGGCCGAGAAAATGTTCGAGAACTGGAAGCAGGGGAAGGAGCGGTTTTTGCTCGGAAATGACGAGGGGGAGGAATGAGAAAACACGAAATCCCCGAACATCCAAAGAAATCCGAATGTTTAAATTTTGAAGCCCGTCCCCGCAGAAGCCGCTTCGTGATTCGAATTTCGTGCCTGCATAGTTGGGTATTTCTAACTTTTCCTCAACCCCAACTAATCTCCGTCTTCACCGATCGCGCCAGAAAGCATTCGTGATGCGCCTTTTCATGCAGTGTCTCAATCTGCTCCGCCGTTGGCTGCTTTTCGCCTGAGAAAACAATCTCGGGGTGCATCTCCAACTTCGCGAGCCAGGGTTTTCCGTCGTCGGCTTTGGCGAGATTTCCCACCGCATTGTCAGTGTAGGAATCGACGACGTAGCCGCTCATCGAGGCGATCGCGAGGAAGGTCAGCATGTGGCAACTCGTGAGGGCGGCGGAGAAAGCTTCCTCAGGATCGGTGCAGTCGGCGTCACCGAGATAGTCGGGCGCGGCGGAGGCGCGGAGCGATTGACCGCTGCGGGGAAAGCTCCATTGATGACCTCGCGGATACTCCTTGTAGCCAAATCCGTGATCGCCGCGTTTCCATTCAAGAGTGGTTTTGTGTTCGCTCATGGGTATTCCATGGGGGAAGAACGGTCAGAGATCAATGGGATTTCCAAATTTCACGGCTTGATGATATTCGCCGATTTCGGTGGCGGGAAAAGACGGGAGTGCTAGGATTTTCCATGCAGAAATCCCCCCTCATGTTCCTGCTGAGCTTTCTCTGTCTGACATCATCGGCTGTCCTCGCCGATCAGTCACCGGCGCGTTTCGAGAAGTCAGTCACAAAAACGCTGTCCCTCGACTACCTGATTTCTTTTCCGAAAGGCGATGACGCCGACGAGGGGAAACCCTGGCCGCTCGTTGTTTTTCTTCACGGAGCCGGCGAGCGGGGGGCTGACCTTGCGAAAGTCGCGGTTCACGGGCCGCCGAAGCGCGTCGCGGAGGGAGCGGACTTCCCTTTTATTCTCGTTTCCCCCCAGTGCCCTGCCGATGAGTGGTGGACCGAGCAGCCGGTTCTCGAATTGATCGATGAGCTTGAGGCGACGCATCGCATTGATGCCTCCCGAATTTACCTGACCGGGCTGAGCATGGGCGGCTATGGGACGTGGCACTTCGCCTGTGAAGCACCGGAGCGGTTCGCGGCGATTGCACCGGTCTGCGGAGGGGGCGTGCCTTACAAAATGCGGTGGATCAAAACGCTGCCGGTCTGGGCATTTCACGGAGACGCCGACGCGGTCGTTCCTCTCGAAGAGTCAAAACGCCTTGTCGATACCTTGAATTTTCTGAAGAACGAGAAGGTGAAATTCACGATTTATCCGGAAACGGGGCATGATTCCTGGACTCCGACGTATAACAACCCGGAACTCTACTCCTGGCTGCTTTCTCATCAGCTTGAGAAAACTTCTAACTGACTCAAGGCGTGCTGGAAGTCATTCACATCAGCGATACTCATTTCGGTCCGGACCGCTCTCTCAATATCCGCGGCGCGAATGCCTGCGCCCGCGCTGAAGCCCTCGTGAAAGCGATCAACGAGCTTCCGTTTCAACCGGATTTCATCGTTCACACCGGCGATGTCGCGAATGACCCCGACACCGGTGCTTATGCGCTTGCTCAGGAGGTATTTTCCAGACTCAAGGCCCCGGTCTACTGCGCGACGGGGAATCACGACGACGTTCCGATGATGCGTGACGCACTCGCGATCGGGGAGCACACGTTGCTCGTTGAGGAATCGGCGAACCAGCTTTGTTATCGCATCGGGGGGGCTGCCGGTGAGCGGGCTCAGTTTTACGTCATGGACGGATGGGTGCCACCGGAAGAGGGGCCTCATGGGTTTCTCAGTGAAAATCAAATTGAAGCGGTGCTGAGTGACATCACCGGAGACAAGCCGGTCGCCGTTTTTCTCCATTACCCGCTCGTTCCGATTGGATCGAAGTGGATCGATGAGCACTTACTCACCCGCAACGGGATCGAGTTTCAGGCAAGGCTCCTCAAAGCAGCGGGCAAGCAACTGCGAGGCGTCTTCACGGGGCACATTCATCGTGGTTTGAAGCTATTCCATGGCGGCGTCTTTCACTCCGGGGTCTCCAGTTCCGCCTGCGAATTCACGGCCGGTCCCGAGGATGATTTTTGCGACTTTCTTCCCGATGGTCCGCTTCCTTTTAATCATATCACCTTCACGGCGGAGGCGACGATGGTGAAGGGCTATTCGCTGCCCTTTGTCGAATGAGTTTTCATCTTCAAGGCGAAGTCTGGAGGGACAAGGTCACCCTTGCCCGCCGGGCAGAGAGCCTCCTCCTCAGACGATTGCGATGAAACGTGCGATCCTAGTCTTTCTGAAGCTCCCCGAACCCGGTCGGGTCAAAACACGCCTCGCTGCTGGAATTGGAGACGAAGCGGCCCTCCTCGCCTACCGGCAAATGGTCGCAAAGGTCCTCGAGCGATGTCGCGAGAGCGGCGCGGAGTTGCTCGCGATCGCTTACGATCCGTCAGAGCGTGAGAGCGAGATCCGCGAGTGGCTCGCTCCTTACCTCGGGGCTTTTACCGGCGAGGTGCTTTGGATCCCGCAGGTGAAAAGCGATCTCGGAGGACGTCTCGAAGCCGCCGCCGCGGCCGTCTTCTCTGCCCATCCTGGCATTGCCCTGAGCATCATCGGAACCGACTGCGTCGATCTTGACCGCGCGCTTTTTGACGAAGTCTCGGCCCGTCTCGATTCGGACACCGACGTCGTCTACGGCCCCACCGAAGATGGCGGTTATTACCTCGTTGCGATGAAATCTCCCCAGCCTTGTCTTTTTCGCGAGATTCCCTGGAGCGCCCCAACGACCCTCGAAGCGAGCCGCGTCGCCGCCGCGTCCGCCGGATTAAAAACCCATCTCCTCGCGCCACGGATCGACGTCGATACCGCAAACGAATGGGAGCAGGTAAGCTCCGGACTGAGTGAGAGGAAATGCTTCTTTTTTGATCGGGACGGCGTCGTGAATCGCTGCCCCGGAAGCGGCTATGTCTTGCGGCACGAAGACTTCCATCTCAATCCCGGAATTCCAGAAGCGCTTGCCTACCTCAAGCACCGTGAATGGCTCACGATTCTGGTGACGAGTCAAAAAGGCGTCGGGAAGGGCCTCATGAAGGAGTCGGATCTCAACGCGATTCATCAGAAAATGCAGCAGGAACTCGCCGCTTCCGGCGCTGCCTTCGACGGCATCTACGCCTACACCGGAGAAGAGACCTGTCCCTTTCCCCCCAAGCCCGACCCGGGCATGATCCTCGCCGCCGCTGAAAGCTTTTTCATCGATCGACGTCAATCCTGGATGATCGGTGATGCTGACCGCGACATCGTGATGGGCAAGGCCGCCGGTCTTGCCGGGACGATTCGAATCAAAGGGGAAAAGGAGATCGGCATCGAAGCAGATTACACCTTGGGCGACACTGGTGAAATTATTAATATATTAGAAAAACTTTTATAATTCTGAAAATTTAAATTCTGACTGGCTTTTACATGCCGGATGAATAGAGTAAGTTTTCCGAACCTTCTGTGGCAGTCGGCGCTTTGCGCTCCGTCTGCACATTCTCCTGAAAATCATGGCAAGAGCGTCCAACCTCACGATGTGTTCCTTCTGCGGCAAAAGCCACGCGGAAGTCAAAAAGCTGATTGCCGGTCCCGGTGTCTACATCTGCGACGGCTGCATCAACGTCTGTCAGGGTATTCTTGAGAAAGAGCTCCACGAAGATGTCGAGGAAGTTTCCACCGAACTCAGCGTGCCGAAACCGAAGGATTTGCTTGAGGAATTGAACCAATACGTCATCGGGCAGGAGCACGCCAAAAAGGTCCTCTCGGTTGCGGTTCACAATCACTACAAGCGACTTCAGCAGTTTTCCGCCCCGGCGAAAATCCGCGCTCACGGCAAGTTCTCAGAGTTCGAGGATGTCGAGATCGAAAAGAGCAATATCCTCCTCATCGGGCCGACCGGTTCGGGAAAAACCCTCCTCGCGAAGACGCTCGCGAAAGTGCTCAACGTTCCTTTCTGCATCGCAGATGCGACGACCCTGACCGAGGCCGGCTACGTTGGTGAAGATGTCGAAAACATTATCCTCCGCCTTCTGCAGTCCGCCGATTACGATGTGAAGCGCGCCGAGATGGGTATCATTTACATTGATGAGATCGACAAGATCGGTCGCAAGACCGAGAACGTCAGCATCACCCGCGACGTCTCCGGCGAAGGGGTTCAGCAGGCGCTTCTGAAAATGCTTGAAGGCACTGTTTGCAACGTCCCGCCGCAGGGTGGTCGCAAGCACCCGCAGCAGGAATACATTCAGGTGAATACTGAGAAAATTCTCTTTGTCTGCGGCGGAGCTTTTGTTGGTCTCGAAGAAATCGTCGGCCGTCGCCTCGGCAAAAAGGTCCTCGGTTTTGGTGAGGAAACGACCACGATTGCAAGCGAGAGCGACATCGAAAAGCAGCTTCGTAACGTCTCGCCGGAAGACCTTCACGGCTTCGGGTTGATCCCTGAATTCGTTGGCCGTCTTCCCATCGTTTCAACGCTTCGTCCGCTTAAGGTTGCGGAGCTCATTCACGTTCTCACCGAGCCGAAAAATGCGATGGTGAAGCAGTATAGCAAGCTTCTCGCGATGGACGGAGTCGATCTGGAAATTACCGAAGACGGACTCGCCGCGATGGCCGAAGAGGCGATTGATCGTGGCACCGGCGCTCGCGCTCTGCGCTCGATTTTCGAAAAACTCATGCTCGAAGTCATGTATGACGCCCCGAGTCTCGACGGGTTCTCCCAAGTCACTGTCGACCGCGAAGTCGTCAAAGGAACAAAAGAGCCCAAGGTCGTGAAGCAGAAGAAAAAAGCCTCGGACGACGAGGCGGCGGCGGCTTAGGGCACTGACTCCGTTTATTTGACGGCAAGCTCGGAAGCGGGAAGAATCCCGGCGACCAGTTTCTTCCTTGTCTGCTTGAGCGCGCGAAAATCGCATTCGACCTGAATGCCGTGCCAGAACTCATCGGACTGGCCGAAGAAGGTCCCGAAGCGGACAGGCATGGCTGGCGTGATGGAGCGCTTTCCGAGAACGATTTCGTTCACGGCCCGGGGAGAAACTCCAATCGCCCGCGCCATCGCATTTTGCGCAATGCCCATGGGTTGCAGGTATTCTTCAAGAAGGATTTCTCCGGGGATATTGGTGATTCGTTTCATGAAGAATGTGAGCGGTGCCGGTTCGAATTAATCCTTGTCTGATAGCCGAATTCCCTCCTCCAGGATCCACTGCGCTCCAAGCCCGTGACTGGCTTCGCAGAGCGGGTGCATTTGAAACTCAGGATCGTTGATCGCGGCTAGAAAGTGGGTCGCGGAATTTTCGAGATGATTCGGTTGCGGCGGGATATTTAGGGTGATCCCCTCGGGATTCTCCGGAGTCGCGAGGAGGATGCGGCCCTCGTGATCCGGCTCGATGAGGAGGGTTCCTTTGCTGCCGTAGAGGGTCGTGCTGTAAGAGGTGAGCGTGCCGATTTGTGTCCAGCTCGCTTCAGTCGTGGCGAAGGCGTGAGGGTAGCTGAGGACGAGGATGGCGTTGTCCTCGAGGGCGAGGTCCGGCTTTAATCCCGTACTGATTTTTGTGCTGCTCACGGACTCGGGTTTCCCGAGGAGGACATCGGCAAGGACGGCACCGTAGCAACAGTAATCCATGAGAGCACCAGCTCCGTTGAGTTCTTTGTCATAGAGCCATTCGCAGAACTGCGGTGAGCATCCCAGCTCGACGGGGCCTTGGTGAGCGGCGCGATATTTGACCTGCCAGAGTTGGCCGAGTTCACCGCCCTGGGCCATCGCGATCCCGTGGCGAAGTTGCGGCCACCACGTGAAGGGCCAGTTGATCATGAGGCGGACGCCGGCCGCATCAGCGGCAGCGCTCATGCGTTCCGCTCCGGCGAGGGTGGACGCCATGGGCTTTTCGACGAGACAGTGAAGGCCGCGCTCTGCCGCCATCACGGTAAGGTCTTCGCTGAGGCGGTTGCTCGCGAAAATGTAGACCGCGTCGAGGTCCTCGTCATCGAGGAGGGCCTCGTAGGTGGAATAGGTTTTGCCGGGGAATTCGGCGCGATACTTTTCGAGGAGCCCTGCGTCGGTATCGGCGGCGGCGGCGAGTTCGGCCTGTCCCGTTTCCTGAAGTTGCTGAAGATTGCTCCAAACGTGGTCGTGATGAAGTCCGAGGGTTGCGATGCGTTTCATGGGGGGATTCGCCTGCGGCGAGTAAAAGGTAAAAGTGGGAAGAAGAGTTCGTTTTCGGAAGGCGCTGTGAAACCGTGAACGCTTTTGGGAGGGCGACCGCGCCGCTTGCTATCGCGTCAGATCAGCCCGAATCGTTCATCAATAGGAGTTTGATAGTCTCGCAGCGCCCCGCTCAAAATCTCTTCGACGCTGACTTTCCGACCCGCTTTTGCAGATTCGACGACGGCGTAGGCGCAGGCGAGATCGCGGAGACCCTCCTCGCCGGAGCACTCGGGCTGGTCGCCGTTTTGAACGGCGCGAAGCCAGTCGAGTTGGGAGAGGGCAAAGTCATTGGTGAGGCCGAGCGGGAAGTGCTTTTCTTTCATCGCTGCCGGAGCGTGGGCCCCATACAACTCCGCGAGCGATTGCTCCTCGCCGCCGTCGAGCTGAATGCGGTCACCGGTGATACGACCTTTCGTTCCATAAAAAACGGGGCCATCGCCGATTGAGGTCGCGGTGCCGTGCCCGCCCCAACTTCCAAACATCGTCCCGGCGGCTCCACTCGCGAGCTCAAAATGGGCATAGAAGGTGTCGTCGGCATCGCAGGTGATCGGATTGACCCGCTCGCCGTCGCGGAGAAGGTAGCGGGTCGGTTCGACGACCTGTGTCTGCGCGGTGACGGTCTCGACTTCGCTGCCCCCGATGTAGCGGATCATGTCGAAAAAGTGCGGTCCGAGATCCAGTGCCATGCCGCCGCCCTGAACGAGGTCGTGTCGCCACGGCGTTTCAGCGACGATGAGATCCGGAGCCCACCAGGTCCCGATGTTTCCCATCACCGCCATCTGCAATTTCCCGGCCGGCCCTTCTTCACTGAATGCCCAGTGCTGATGACGAACGCCGACATCGAAGCGGAGATTTTCAAAGACCCCGAAGGTCACCCCGGCGGCTTTCGCCTGTTCGCACATCTGCCGCGCGCCGGCCATCGTCACCGCGAGCGGTTTTTGTGAGAGGACCGGCTTTCGCGCTTCGAACGCGAGTTCTGCGATCTGGTGATGAAGGCTGTGGATCGTGAAATCATTGATCGCATCGACGCGGTCGGAAGCGATGAGGTCATGATAATCGGTGAAAACTTCGACTTCGGTTCCCGGCTGAAAATCCGACAAATACTGATCGCCCACCGCAAGGGGGTCGCCGGGGATGTTTGAGACAGGTTTTCGCTGGGGCGGTCCTTCGCCGCGCTTCACGTAGCTTTGAGCGTCCTCCGCCTTTCGCGAGCAGAGTGCGGTGATTTCAAAATCAGTGATCCCTGCTTCGCGCAGGAGTTGATAGCCTTCGAGGTGAGCGGCAAGAATTCTGCCACATCCGATAATTCCGATACGAATCATGAAAGAAACCTAGGAGTCCCCCGTAGAATGGCAAAGCGAAAAGCATGGACCGGCGAATCCGGGGGTCATAAGGTATGAAAACGATGGAAAAAATGGATGTGAAGCGACAGTTCGAGAAGACCCGCATGAGTCTCATTGAGCGTCTCGGCGATTGGGAGGATCAACGGTCCTGGGATGATTTTTACAAGACCTACTGGCGGCTGATCTACAGCGTCTCGGTGAAGTCCGGCCTGAGTCAGGATGAAGCCTTCGACGTCGTGCAGGAGACGGTTCTCTCGGTCGCGAAGCAGTGGAAAAAGGGACAGCAATATGATCCGGCGAAAGGCTCGTTTAAGACCTGGCTTATGAACATCACGCGCTGGCGGATTTCCGATCAGTTCCGGAAAAAGCAGCGCAACCCGGCGGCGATGAATCAAGCCGGAGGCACTCCCGATGGAGAGGGGGATTTTCGACGCACCGCGACGATCGAGCGGATGCAGGGAGAAGACGGCGAAGAAGTTCTTGAACGACTCTGGGAAAACGAGTGGAGATACAACATCTCCGAAGTCGCGATTGAACGGGTCAAAAAGCTCGTCTCACCGAAGCAGTTTCAGATCTTCCACGCCTATGTCATCAAGGAATGGGATGTTTCCAAGGTGAAGAAGGAACTCGGCGTGAGCCAGTCTCAGGTCTATCTCGCGAAGCACCGCGTCGGCGGCTTGCTGAAGAAAGAAGCCGAGGCGCTGAAGAAAGAATTTCAGTGAGCGGGATCGGGGAAGGTAGCGACGAGCGTCCCGCTCGTCGGATGCGCGAGACGGGTTAGGCAACCCGGCCTACTTTCACTGCTGAGCGCGCAGTTTTTCCTTTTCGGACTCACACTGCTCTTTCAGCGAGGCGATCTCACGCGATTTCTGCGTGTTCAGTTCCTGCAATTCCACGTAATTGCCCGAAGCAGTTGCTTTCGCAATCAAGTCGGTCAGAAAGAGTTCACGCTCTGCGATTTTCGCTTTGAACTTGTCATCAACGGAAGCGAGTTCGGCCCGCTGCTCATCAGTCAGTTTCACTTCAGGCCCTGATGCGGCGAGCCGCTCCATCGCGAGTTCGTAAGCGCTTTTCATGGCTATTTCTCTTCCGCTGCTGAGTTATCTTCCACGGCGGGCGCTTCTTCAGCAGCCTCCACGGCGGGCGCTTCCTCAGCAGCAGCTTCTTCAGCGGCGGGCGCTTCTTCAGCGGCGGGCGCTTCTTCAGCGGCGGGCG
>CAZOUP010000016.1:0-17453 GCA_964583035.1 uncultured Akkermansia sp. | reverse complement strand
CTTCAGCGGCGGGCGCTTCTTCAGCGGCGGGCGCTTCTTCAGCGGCGGGCGCTTCCTCAGCAGCCTCCACGGCGGGAGCTTCCTCTTCAGCGGCGGGCGCTTCCTCTTCCTTGGCGGGTTCCTCTTTGGCTGGAGCTTCCTTCACAGGCTCTTCTTTTTTCGGCTCACCAAACTGCAGTTCAGGCGTGGCTTCGATCAGTGCCGTGATTTCAGGCCATCCCTCAGGACGTTGCATTTGAAAGACATGAAGGTAAACGCGGATCACGCCTGCGCTGTGATCTTGAAGCAGCTTGGTCACCGTGGTTTTGAGCTTTTTCGCATCGATATCATCGGGGATATCTTCGGCGGCGCCTTCGCCATCGTGCTCGATGCCCATTCCATCGAGGAACTGGATCAGGACACTCTGATGGGCTTTCATGAGCCAGAGCTGGATCACGTGCTCGGCGATTTCATCGGAGGCTTTAAGCTTCACATTTTTCACGAGCCATTCGATCTGGGCCGGGGCCGGCTTTCGCTGAATGAAAACCGGACGGAGTTTCCGATTCGACGCAAGAGTCGAGAGCGACATGGTGTAGACCTCCCGCTGCTCATCGCGGAGGTACTGAAAAACGGAAGCGGCAGTGTCGGCATCGACTTCCTGGAAAATCTCGTGGGCTTTCATGATGGAGGATTCTTTAAGATCACTGAACTAAGATCAGCGAAGCAAGAGTGTGCCAGTAAAGTTTCATCCTGCAACGCATATTCTATAATCGCCATGAGTAGCGAATCGGGCGGATGAGGCTATCGTTTGCGCCATGTCCCGCGGTTTTGCGCTCTTTGATCTCGATCACACTCTTCTCCCCCACGACACGCAGGCGCTGTTTTGTAACTTCGTTCTGCGACGGGAGGGCTGGCGTCGCGTCTTCCTGATCTGGTTTTTTCTCAGCCTCCCCTTTGCCGCGCTGCGTCTCATCAGCCTGCGAACGATGAAGCGGGTCTTTTCGAGCTATCTCGTGGGGATGAAAAAAGAAACACTCGAAGCCCATGTGAATGCTTTTCTCGAAGAGGATTTTCAAAAAGCGCTTTATCCCTCCGTCGTTGCCGAGCTGGAGCGGAATCGTGAGGAGGGCCGAATTCTCATTCTCAACAGCGCCAGTCCAGAGTTCTACCTCGGAGGGATCGCGGAAAAGCTCGGTTTCGATCATTTCATTGGGACTGATATAGAGGTCGGGGAGAAAATGGCTTTCCTTCCGAAGATCTCCGGCCCGAACAACAAGCACGGGGCAAAAGTGGTCGCGATGCAAACCCGCAGGCTCATTCCTGAAAGCGTGACCGAAGAGGAAGTCCTCCTTCCAGATTCCTGGGCCTACTCGGACAGCCCGGCGGATATTCCGCTGCTCTCAATCGTCGAGCACGGCGTGATGATTCATCCGGGAGAGAAACTTGAACGCGTCGGCCTCGAAAAGGGCTGGCGCACGATGACTCCGCCGCGACCCTATGAGGGAAAGTGGGGAAACAGAATCGCGGCCATGAAACAGGTCTGCGGTCTCTATCACGTTCCGGAAGACTGAAACGCCGAAATTCCATTCGCGATTCCTCCCGAAAACCTTTAAAACACTGCATGGCTGATCCGAAACCTAACGAAACGATTTCAGGGCGCTCCTGGGTTTCTCTCTGGGCGGTCCTGATCGTTCAGGCGCAGAATGCGTTTAACGACAATTTCGTCAAGCTCGCCCTGATTGGTCTTGCCGTGACGGTCGCAGCAGGCACTGCGATCGGGGATAATATCGAGTTTGTTCTCGCGGCGATGATTCCGCTTCCTTTCGTGCTCCTCGCTCCGGTCGCGGGGTGGTTTTCGGATCGCTTTTCAAAGAGCCGCGTCATCTTCCTCTGCCTTATTTCCCAGTTTGTGATCTTTTCGCTGATCGTGGGGAGCCTTTACATCAGGTCGGTCCAGCTCGCGATTTTCGGGTATTTCCTCCTCGCGGTTCAGTCGACGATGTTTTCGCCGGCGAAGCAGGGGATTCTCAAAGAAGTGATCGGCTCTCAAAAGCTGGGCCTCGCGAATGGTCTCATGCAAATGCTGACGATGGCGGGCATCCTCGGCGGCATGGCGCTGGGCGGGGAATGGTTCGACGCCGGGCTGAAATCGATCAACGCCGCCGAAGGTATTGATCCACAAAATGCATGGCGCGCGGCGACGATCCCGGTCATCGCGATCGGGCTGGCTTCATTGCTCCCGCTCATCATCGGGCTCTTCATTGTCCGGACTCCTGACCATCCCGGGACGGAGTTTCAGAAGAAGATTTTTTGGAGTCACTTCCTCGATCTTCGTTATCTTTTCAGCCATCCCGTGTTGCGACGGACCGGACTCCTCATCGCTTTTTACTGGCTCATCGCTAATTTTATGGGACTCGCCTTTTTCGGCTTTGCCAAAGAATTGAACCCTGATGTCGCCAAGGGCGGCGTGAGCAGTTCCTCGGGACGCATGTTTATCGTCGTGGGGATTGGTCTCATCGTCGGAAGTTTGACGGTTTCCTACCTGACTCGAGGTGGAAATAAGCGCACCCTCTCGATCCTCGGCGGTTTCGGAATGGCGATGGGACTGCTTGGGATGGGACTTCTCCCGCCGGAATCAACCGCCTGGTTCGCCTGTGTCGGTGCGATGGGTTATGCGAGCGGATTTTTCATCGTGCCGCTGAACGCGCACCTCCAGGATCAGATCGATGAAAACCATCGCGGTCGGGTGCTTTCCGCGCAAAACCTCCTTGGCTCGCTCTCGGGGATCATGGCGATCGCCGCGAGTTCGCTCATGAAGCTGGCGGGGCTCTCCGTCTCCACGCAGGTGCTGATTTTTGTTCCGTTAGTGTTCGCGGTCAGTATCCTGCTGAACAAAATCCTCAACGTTCCCGCTGAATCTGCCGAATGAAGTATCTGGCCCGCCTCTTTTTCCGGATCACGATGCTGCCGGTGGTGCAGTTGCTATATCGTGTCCGGCGAACTGGCGTGGGTTTTGTTCCGCGTGAGGGCGGGGTCCTCCTCCTCGCGAATCACGTCAGCTACATTGATGCCTTTGTGATTTACCTTACCTCACCGCGACCGGTGCGGTTCGTAGTTCTGGAGGATTACGTCAAAGTGAAGCCAATCGCGTGGTTTATGAAGCTCTTCGGCGCGATCCCAATTCGCAAAACCCACGCGAAAGAGGCGATCACCCGCACCGTGGCCGCACTGCAAGAGGGCGATGTCGTCTGCCTTTTCCCCGAAGGAGGGCTCACCCGTCTCGGCGTCATCTACGAGTTTAAAAAAGGCTTCGAACTCATTGTGAGGAAATCCGGCTGTCCCGTTGTTCCGGTTTACATGGACGGACTCTGGAATTCGATCTTTTCCTTTGAACGGGATCGCTATTTTAAGAAGAAACCGCTCGGTCTTTCCTGTCCGCTCCAAGTCGCGTTCGGTCGTCCTATTGCGGCAAAAGAAGCCACTGTCGAGAGGGTTCGTGAAGCGATTTGGGAACAGAGTGTTGAAGCATTTAACAAGCGGCGCGAGTTGGATGAACCTCTCGAAATAGCGCTTATCAAGGGCCTGAAAAAGAATCGCCGAAAGTCTTTCCTCGTCGAATTCGGGAAAAATGGTCCCCGCGACTGGTCGAGGGCATACACTCTGGGACTCGCAACGGCGATGGCACGTCGCTGGATCAATAATCCGCCGGAGGAAGGGGATCGCATCGGGATTCTCCTGCCGCCCGGACCGATGGCGGCGATGATTAACTATGGTCTCTTCCTCGCCGGGAAAACGCCGGTAAATTTGCCCTTCACGATCGATCAACGAGAGACCGAAGCAGTTGCCAAGTCGATCGCCCCGCTCGGGATTCGCACCGTGATCACCTCGCGGGCGTTCATGCCGCACCTCATGGATTTCTGGCAGGGGGACGAAGGCGTTTTCATCGACATGAAATCGGTCATGACTTCGCCGGGAGCGGGCGTCACCCTCTTCGAGCGCATTCGGGCCATGATCGAGCCTGCCTCGCTCACCTGCTGGAGACTGGATTTAAAACACCGCTCACTTGATCGCGAAGCGGTCGGCATCGTGAGGCGCCCCGGCGAAGATCCCATCATGCTCACGGCGCGGGAGTTAATGACCAATGCGCTGCAGATCACCGCGGCGAGCTTCATCACCCCGACCGAAAACATTTTCTCGGAGCAGTCACTCAGCACACCTGCCGGTCTCATGATCGGCTGCTGGGGCCCTGCGCTTTCTCATGGAAAAGTGGTCGCCCGCGCCTTCTCGCTGCGCGATAGTTTCGATGAACTTGAGCGGGCCATTCTCGATCAAAATGTTGCGGTGATCGTGGGGTCGCGCGAATTTTACGAACAACTCCGCCAGCCCCTCAGCATTCGCTCCCTTAAATACGGGGTCCTCATTGGGAGGGCAAACCATTGGGAGATCGAAGATTGGGAGGAAGCGATCGAAATGCCACTCGCAAGAGCGTGGGAGGCACACGGTCGCGTCGTCACGATGAGCCGGACCGATCCCGACGAGGCGAATCTCGCCCATCATGCTCATCAGCATGGGCGACACGCCAAATCGGTCGGACTGTTTCTCCCGGGAATTGCGCCCCGCGTCAGGGATGGGCAGATATGGGTTCGATTCGAGCCCATCGGAGAGGAAATGAGCGAGGGCGAATGGCTCCCGGGGCCGAGGGAGGCAGAGATCGATGAGAACGGTTTTCTCTTCTTCAGGGGACGGGATTTCGGGGAGTAAACTCAAGGATCTGAGCGCGCTGATTCATTTTAAAAAAACAGCTTGCTGATCCGGGGTACCGGTGGCAAATTCCCCGCCCTCAACAAGGGTAGAGAAAGATGGCATACGCAATTATCAAAACCGGCGGAAAACAATACCGCGTGGAAGCAGGCGACAAGATCGACGTCGAGAAGCTCAGCGCTGAAGTCGGAGATACCGTGACCTTCGAAGAAGTCCTCGCCTCCGGCAGCGGAGAAGGACTCACCGTGGGTGCTCCTTTCATCGATGGAGCGAAGGTGACCGCTAAGGTCGTCGATCAGTTCCGTGCGAAGAAAGTGATCGCTTTCAAATTCAAGCGCCGTAAGGGCCACCACAAGACCAAGGGTCATCGCCGTCATCTCACCCGCCTCGAGATCGTTTCGGTTTAATTCACTTTTTAAAATTTCTACTCCAATTCGTCATGGCACATAAGAAGGGACAGGGAAGCGTCAAGAATGGTCGCGACAGCAACAGCAAGCGTCGTGGCGTGAAAAAATTCGGTGGCGAGAAAGTGATCGCCGGGAACATCATCCTCCGCCAGTGTGGCACCAAGTGGCATCCCGGGAAGAATGTTGGACTTGGTCGCGATTACACGATCTTTTCACTCGTTGACGGAAACGTTCGCTTCGACCGCAATGGTCGCCGTGTGAATGTGGACGCTCTCGAAGCCTGATTTTGGGCGCACGAAACTGAAAGGACGCGTTCAATGCTGAACGTCGTCCTCTATGAGCCGGAGATTCCTCCGAACACCGGCACCATCGGTAGGCTTTGTCATTCGACAGCCTGCCGTCTTCATCTGATTGAGCCACTCGGCTTTTCGATCAATGACCGTTCTCTGAAGCGTGCCGGACTCGATTACTGGCACGAGCTTGAGCCTTCGCTCTGGGCCTCACTTGATGATTGCCTTGCTGCCGCGGCCGACGATGCCTCGGTCTATTACCTCACGACGAAAACGGAGCGCCTCTACTGGGACGCTAGGTTTGAAGAAAATGACTACCTTGTCTTCGGACCAGAGACGAGAGGCCTTCCGGAAACACTCCTGAGTCTGCACTCGAATTCCTGCCTCACGATCCCCCAAACTAAGGGGCGCAGTTTGAATTTAGCGGTCTCTACGGGAATCGTTCTCTATGAAGCGATCCGCCAGATCACAGTAAAACCCTAACCGTTCTACACGGTTCCGCCTATAAATAGGGGCTATTCGCAACAAATCCGACTAATTTCATCGGAAATACTGCATTTTGCCTTGTTAGATTTTTAAAAAAACGCTAGTTAATTTCTGCTTTGTCTAATTAGCTTGTCTAACTTTGTAACCCTTGTTTCCCTTATGGTGACTTCTCGACCCAACTACGGCATCACCCGTATCGATCAGCCGGAGAAAAAAAATCACGGTTTCTACGTCCGTATCACTCACCGTGGTAAGAGCCATCAGAAGTATTTTCCCGACAAAGCGTCCGGCGGAAAAAATAAGGCGCTCAAGGCCGCCAAAGATCATCGTGATGCTCTTCTTGCAAAGATGCCCAAGTACAAGCAGGAAGCAGCCGCGAAGAAAAAGCGCCGCATCAAGCAGTCCGGCGTCGTGGGTGTCACTCATGTCGTTTCCAAGTCTCCGAAGGATAAAACCTACGAGTATTGGCAGGCTGCCTGGGTTGATGGAGATGGAAAGCGGAAGACCGCCAAGTTCTCGATCAAACGTTATGGTAGCGACAAGGCCCTCGACATGGCGAAAAAAGCCCGTCGTGCCGGTCTCAAAGGAAACGGGTAAGAATCCGTTTTCGTCGCAAAATTCATTCGTCGGCAGCCGCTTCAGGGGCCATGTTTCTGCGTGGCTGTCACTGAAATAAATCTTGCTGTGGAATCCGCTGTCGAAGCGAAGAACATCTTTCGTACTTTTGAAATCGGTGAAAACCGGATCGAAGTGCTCAAAGGTGTCTCGCTCGATGCGAAGCGCGGCGAAAAGCTGTTCCTCGTCGGACCTTCCGGGGCCGGCAAGACTTCTCTGCTTTACACCTTGGCCGGTCTTGAGAAACCAAACGAAGGGGACGTCCTCATCGATGGACGCTCGCTCTATAACCTCAGCCGGAAAGAGCAGGCGAGAGTCAGGAATGAGACAATGGGCTATGTCTTCCAGAGTTTCTTTCTCATGCCCGAACTGAGCGCGCTTGAGAATGTCATGGTGCCTTCCTTGATCCGCGGAAGGAAGGCAAAAGAAAGAGCGACCTCTCTACTCGAACGAGTTGGTTTAGGGGCACGGACCGCTCACCTTCCGAATGAGCTTTCCGGGGGCGAGCAGCAGCGCGTTGCGATTGCCCGTTCGCTCATGAACGAGCCCAAAATTTTGTTCGCCGATGAACCAACCGGCAATCTCGATTCAAAAACCGGAGTCGCCGTGATGGAGCTTCTCATGGAACTCGCTGACGAAGAAGAGCGGACCCTTATGGTCGTCACTCATGACAGCTCGATCGCGAGGATTGGGGATCGAACGATCACGCTCGTCGACGGGCTGATCGTTTCCGACAACATTGGTGAGTAGACCTTGCCGAGCGGGTCAAGTCGGCCGTAGAAATGAAGTTTTTTTGCAGATGGGGACAGGCTCAAACAAACCATCGGACCCAACAGGGTAAGGTCAGGGACCTAACCCTGTTAAGCTTCGTTCTTTTCCTCGCTCTCGCGATGCTCCCGCAAGCAGCCCCGGGGCATCCCGCTCACGCCAAGCCGGTGAACTACCCCTACGTTGTCGGGTTTGAGCGTTTCCACTCCAGCCTCGACGATGACGAGTATCTCGCGCAGGGCGGGATGATTCTCCTCAACGAACTCAACTGCGTCGCCTGTCACGAACCGCCCGCGCGGCTCAAAAGTCAGCTCCAGGGTGTGGAAGCGACAAACCTCGCCGGCGTTGCGACCCGTCTCGACGACATCGATCTCGAGATCATGATCCGGAATCCGCGCTTTGTGAAAAGGGACACCGTGATGCCGAGTCTCTTCGCAGGACCGGACCGCGATCTCGACGAGGTCACAGCGCTGAAACATTACCTCGCCACCTTCGAGCAGGAGATCCCCGATTATCCCGTCGGTGATATCGAGCAGGGGCGGGCCTTTTATCATCGGGTTGGCTGCGCCGCCTGCCATGCGCCCGAGGTGGGGTATCGACCGCCCGGTATTCCGGAAAATGCAGAGATCGAAATGGCCGGACTTCCCAGTGTGCCGATGAACCTGGCGGATCTTTACGATCTCGACGCGCTGACCCATTTTCTACTCACCCCGAACGCGCATCGTCCCTCCGGTCGCATGCCGGAGTTTCATCTCAGCCTCGCGGAAGCGTCGGATCTCGCCGCTTATCTCAAAGCGGGTCCGGATCTGGAACTGCCGGAGAATCTCACGGAGGCCCTGACGCAGTCGATCCCTTTTGAGCTGGATCCGGAACTGGCGAAACAGGGCAAAGGACTCTTCGTTGCGAAGAGTTGCAGCGCCTGTCACACCGCGCCGGACGAGGGGGCAAAGCGGGATCTTCATTCAGCCTTGCCGCTGGCAAAGCTCAAGGTCGAGGACTGGACTGCCTGTCTCTCGGAGCGACCGAATTCCGGCGGAGTCCCTTTCTATGGACTCGACGAGGTGCAGAAGAGGGCGATCACGGCGGCTTTGGTGCGCTTGTCAGAGAAGAAGCCTCTCAGCGGCCCGGAGGAGATCGACTGGCGCATGAAAAGCCTCAACTGCTATGCTTGCCACGAGCGCGACGGGGTCGGTGGCGCGGAGACAGCGCGGGAGGTTTACTTCGGGTTTGAGTCGGAAAAGGCGGTTGAGTTAGGGCGCTGGGGGCATCTCCCTCCGGACCTGACGAAGGTCGGGGCGAGGCTGAATCATGACTGGATCGACGCTCTCCTGCTTGGTGGCGAGGAACCCAAAGTGAGGACCTACCTCAGCACGCGGATGCCTCAATATGCCGCCGAACGCGTCAAGCCGCTCGCGAAGGCTCTTTCGAAAGATCATGCCGAGAAAGTTCGGGGAAAAAGCCTCTTTCATCCTCCTTCCGGTGGCGATCTGCAAGCCCCGGATTTTTTCCAGACCGACTGCCGCCGCTGCCATGGCGCGGGGGAGATCGAAGCGACGGAGCTGCCGGGCATCAATTTGCAGCGATCAGCAGAGCGTCTTCAGTATCCGTATTTCCAATCCATGATCCTTGACCCGCAGACGACGCAGCCCGGCGTGCCGATGATTCCGGCGTTGGAGAACGACCCTGAAGCGGAGAAAAAAGTGAGCGAACTCTGGCGGTACCTGAAGGACCTGGGAAGGTAGCAGCGAGCGTCCCGCTCGTTGAATTGTGTGCGCTCTGCCCGCAGGGACGCGCGCAGCTGCAGCATTCACCCTGCGAATCCTTCGTCCGGATTAGTGAGTCGGAAATTGCTGCAGAAAGCTTTTACCGACACCCCGGATTTCCATCGGCTCTTCGTTATTGTTGGGGGACCAAATCGGAACGCGTGCCCTGAAAGTCCCGCAGATCAAAATCAGGAGCAACCCGACGATTATTTCACTGAGCGAAAGCGTGTAGAGGCCAATCCCAAGCAGGATGCCTCCAACCGCCAAGAGGGAGAAGGTCAGGGCGAGCGCGATTTGGTAGTTTTCGGTGTGCTTCTTGCAGAATCCAACTTCTTCGCGCGGTTGCCCACCAAACCATGTCATGGGGTTGAAAGGATTTCGGAGAGCTTTCTTAACTTTCTTTAACGTAGGCGATCCACAACAAACGCAAATATCGGTAGGCAGTGGACTTCCGGTCGTCACGTAAAGTTTTCCTTCTCGTTGAAAGACCGGATGGGTGGGTTCGGGTGGGACTGGTTCAAGCATTTCCATTTTATTTTAAGTGGTTCTGATGAGGAATAAATAAACCCCTCATTAGTTCCATACGCTATTTTTCCAGATTTCTTAGAGGCCGTTTCACTTCGCGCTGGGTAGAAATGCGCATTCAGCCCGCGGGGACGCGCGCAGTTACCCTGCGAATCCCGCGTCGGGGATCAATCCGCCACGCTCGCCATCAGCTGCTTCGGTCGCGAGGAGGTCGCATCGTTCGTTCATCTCGTGACCGGCGTGGCCTTTGACCCATTGCCAGCCGATCCGGTGGCCTTCCGCTGCGATTTCGAGTCGCTTCCAGAGGTCGATGTTCTTAACCTCCTTTTTGTCTTTCTTGATCCACCCCCGCTTTTTCCATCCATCGACCCAGCCTTTGGTTTGGGCGTCGACGAGGTAGCGGGAGTCTGAAAACACCGTGACGTGACAGGGTTCTTTGAGAATCTCCAACCCGGCCACGGCGGCGAGAATCTCCATGCGGTTGTTCGTCGTCGTGACAAAACCCTGGGCGAGCTCACGCAGGTGGGGGCCGAATTTCACGACGGTTCCATAACCGCCGGGGCCGGGGTTTCCGCGAGAGGATCCATCGGTGTAAATTTCGACCTGCTTCATGCTTGGAGGCGGGGTTGGAGAAAGTCGGCCATCGTGGAGATTTCGTCCCGGCTGAGGAGGCGCTGCTCGGATTCCATCTTCTTTTTCGCGGCGCGAAGTTCAGGAAACTCACCGGGCAAAATTGTTTTCATCTCGCGAATTTGCCCGCCTCGCCAGATCCACGCTTCGGGTCGCCAGGGGCCGACCATGAGGGGATCGGACCAGGTGTGGATCGAGAGGACGCGGTCACTGATCCCGGCGGCAAGATGCATCGGGCCGCTGTCGACGCTGACGGTCCAGGCGGCGGCGCGGATCAGGGTGATGAGTTGTCGCAGGTCCGTGCGGTTGAGGTAGTTGGTAACGTTTTCGGGCCACTCGTGGGCGGCAGTTGAGTCATTGGTCATGCCGACAAGCCAAACCGGGGCGGGGCTGACGGCATGGCAGATCTCGGTGACTTCTTCGATGGAGAGCGATTTTCCAATTCCCCGCGAGAAGGGGTGGAGCAAAAGGGCGGGGCGCTCTGAGCAGGGTGCCGGATCGACCGGATCGCCCACGGGAAAAGGAAATTCGACCGGGGCGGTTTCGATCCCGAAGGCGGCGGGAATTTCCCGATTCCGGTCAATCGCGTGCATCGCCTGCCAGTTCTGAACGCAGATTCGTTCGCCGTAAAGGCGATGCGCTCCTTCACGGGCCTGCTGAAATCCGACAATTTTCGTCGCCCCGGAGAGACGGGCGAGGAGACCGGTTCGGAGGAGTCCCTGGAAATCGAGGGCGAGATCGTAGTCGATTTTACCCAATGTCTCTTGTGCCCACTTTTTGCCCTTCCAAAGGCCGGAGAGCCTTTTGAACTCGCGGCGCGGAAAGGCGATGACGCGATTCAAAATCGGGCAGCCTTCCAGAATCGGCGTCCACTCGGTGTTCGCGAGCCAGTCGATTTGTGTCTCCGGAAATGCCCGTTTGATTGACGCGACGGCGGGAAGGGTATGAACGATATCCCCAAGCGAACTTGGTTTCAGCACGAGAATCCGTTCGCTGCCGGTCAGTTGCACCTTATTTCCCCAGTGAAAGACGATGGGCGAGCATTTCCGGCAGCCCGGCTTCGATGATCTTATCCTGCGCGGACTGCACATCGTACTCGAGTCGGCGAATCGACACTTCCTGATTTTCGACATCGTAGACGGCGTAGGACGCACGCCAGTCGCCATCGCGTGGCTGACCGGTGCTACCGACGTTGATGAAATATTTCCGCCCCATCTCCAGATTCACGGTGAGTTCCTCGGAGGGCTCCACGCTGTCGCCTTTCGTGTAGATTCGCGGCGTGTGGGTATGGCCGTAAAAGCAGAGCTGCGTGAACTGGTAGCTGAAGCTCGCCATCGCATCGAATTTGTTCGTCACGTAGGTCCAGCCGCCGGGGGTATCGAGAGTGGCGTGGACGATCGTGAAATCGCGAACCTGACGGACGAGTTTGAGGTTTCCAAGAAATTCCCGCTCGTCAGGATTGAGTTGCGCACGGGTCCATTCCATCGCCTGTTTTGCGAGCGGATTGAGCCCTTCGAGAGAGGTGTCGAGGATGGCTTCTTCGTCGTGGTTGCCTTTGACAACGGGACATCCCATCTCGCGGATTAGTTGAAGACACTCCTTCGGGTTAGCGGCATATCCGACAATGTCGCCGACGCAGACATGATCGGTGCATCCTATTTCCTGAGCATCCGCTAGGACCGTCTGGAATGCCTCTAGGTTGGCATGGATGTCTCCGAAAATGGCGTATTTCATCACAAGGGTTTAGCTACCCCTGTTTTTTGAACCGAGGGTAGCCTTTGAACTAACCATAGATAACCGTTTTCGCAACGCATCGGAAAGACAAAACCCCGCAAAACCCTGACAGGACGGCCTTTTCCAAAAATTCAGGGTTGCCGTTGAGCGCCTCCGGGAAGGTCCGGGTAGGGGTCAGGAATCCGAAGCGCAGGAAGAACATCGAATTTCTCCTCGAGATTCTTGATTTCCACAATGAGCGAGGCGGTGTGATTGAAGTCTCCCTCGTAATATAGCCTCCGCAAATGATCATAGGCTTCACGCTCGCGACCGGGACATTTCGCCAGAAAATAACCAACGAACCGATCCGAGTATTGAGGCGATCCGGGCAGTCCAACGAGCTCCTCGTAGACTCGTGCGGTGGCACAGAAGTCCTTCAATTTCTCGCGATAAACTTCAGCGAGCTGCTGACGAATAGTCGTGGACTCCGGATTCTGTTCGATGCCCTGCTCCGCGAGATCCACCGCGAGGAGGGCGTATTCATTGAACCTTCGCTTCCGCTCAAATTCGGGGATCGACTCATCAATTTCCATGTTCGCCGTTGCGTTGATGCCGAGATGCCAGACGACGTCGCGCCAATGGTTTTCATCTCGCGGTTCCAGGCTCGTGATGATCGCGTAGGAGCGGCGCAGATCCTCCCATTCCTTATTGGAAAAATGCCCGAAAGCTTCGAGGACAAGGTAGGAACTCACGAGAGTCCGCAGACCACCGAGGGTGCCCATGAGCGCGGACTGGCTCATTTGCTGAACCGCATCCTGAGCCGGAGGCGGGAGGAGGAGATTGGACTCGATCATCCGGTTTTGCATCCGGTCCTCAAAGGGTGCCCGCAACAATCCGAAGACCGCAAGGCCAAGGACGACGAGAACCCATCGGGGAGATTTCTGGAGCAGCGCTTTCACCGGATTAAAATTCTTTGTCGACGAAAGTGAGGAGGGAAAGGAGCATGAAGACGATGAGGTAGGCTCCGGTCAATCCCCCCATCTGCCAGATCGCGGCGGGCACCACGGTCGCTCCCTGCACGATCCCTTCGCTGAAGGAGAAGATCTGAAAGTTCGGAATCACAATCTTAAACAGCTTCAGGAGCATCTGCGTGACGATGCTGTTATCCGTCTCCGCGAGCCAGAAATTCGTCGCCATGGTGTGAGCGTGACCGACGAGAAAAACGAGCACGCTAACGATGATCGTGAAGAGTGAACTCGAGGCGAAGGTCGAGAGGAGGATTGTGACCGAAGCGACGACGGCCGCTTTCATGAAAGAAGCCAGGGTTGCGATCGCCAGTTCGGGGTGAAATCCGTTTTTCTGAATCAAAAGGATCGCCTGGCGGGTGTCTTCGGTGATCTGTTCTGAAGTCGAATCCCCGATTTCATCCGCGATATAGCCCATTTCCTTCCATTGAATCATGCCGGCGCAGACGACGAACATGACCGAGAGCGAGATCGCAATAACAATGAGAACGCCAAAGAGTTTCCCGAGGAGATACTCGATACGGCGGACCGGCTTCGACAAAATCGTGTAAAGAGTGCGGTCCTCGATATCGCGCGGGATGAGGAGCGCTGTCGCGACAATCGCGAAGAGCCAGGCAAAGAGATCCATCGCCCCGAAGGAGACTTTCTTCACCGTCGAAAGCGCCTGGGCCGGTGAGGACGCGAAGTTGAAATTTCCCACCGCGAGGAGCAGAACCGCAAAGGCGAAGAGGAAGTAAAAGGTCTTCATCCTCACGAGTTGCGTGAGGGTGCTGATCGCGAGTGTCCAGACCCGGCTCATCGAGAAAAGCGGGACCTCGCGGGCGGGGGATTGCAGAGTGGTGTTTGGTTCGCTCATGCGGATTCCTCCTTTTTGTTCTGGTCGGCGATTTGAATGAAGAGTCTTTCCAGAGTCGTTCGTGGATGGCCCTCCTCGATCACTTTTGCGGCAGCGTCCGAGGCAATGAGTTCGTGGATTTTACCGATCAGTTCGGGGGAGGCATTTTCGAGGGTCATCGCGGTCTGGGATTCGATCTGGATCAACTCATCGAGGGTGCCCTCGCGCCTCATGCGACCGCGAAAAATGATCCCGACCCGGTCGCAGACTTCCTGGACCTGTTCGAGGAGATGCGAGCAGAGAAAGACGGTGTAGCCATCCTCTTTTAATTTCAGAATGAGATCGCGGATCTGTCGCGAACCAACCGGGTCGACCCCGGCAGTGGGTTCGTCGAGAATGACGAGCCGCGGATTTTGAATCAAGGTCTGCGCGAGGCCAATGCGCTGGAGCATGCCTTTCGAGTAGCCGCCGAGACGGCGCTTCGCGGCACCTTCGAGATCGACGAGCTTCAGGAGCTCGGCGATGCGGTCCTTCAGCTCGCTTCCTTTGATCCCGCAGAGTTTGCCGTAAAATTTCAGCGTCTCCTCGCCCGAGAGATGCTTGTAGAAATAAGGATTTTCAGGGAGGAATCCGATTTCATTGCGCGCCCGAATGTCGCCACTATCGAGGCCGAATACTTTGGCCGAACCCTTGCTCGCGGCCATGAGACCGAGGACCACTTTCATCGTCGTTGATTTACCGGAGCCATTCGGGCCGATCAGTCCATAGACTTCACCGGCGGCGACTTCGAAGGACAAATTGTCCACCGCGATGACATGATTTTTGGAAAGATCGGGGCTGAAGATCTTGGTCAGATTTTTTACCTCAACGGCTGGCTCGCTCATGTTACTCCTGAATCGAAAATCCCATCACTTCTTCTAAAAGCGGCACGGTGCGCTCTTCCTGCTCCTGAATGTGGTGCCCGAGCGGGCTGTCGTGCAATTCCTGGATAAATTCGTCGAGTTCCTCTTCCTCGCCCATGATCTGGAGCTCGACCCGGCCATCGGGCAGATTCTTGACCCAGCCGAGGACGTCGAAGCCTTTGGCGAGCTTCTTTGTCGAATATCGAAAGCCGACCCCCTGGACTCGACCGTCGAAAATGTATTGCCGCGCTGTCATAGGACACCGTAGCAAAAGGGGCGCTTTCCTGCGATGGAATTTCTAAAAAAGTGTCGTGAAGTCTCCGCGAAAAATCATCTCCCGTTCAGGATTTGGTTGCAGACAGGTCCGCTTGAATGAGGATAGATCTTCCTCTCTGCTCCCGATGTCGGCTCCTTTCCAGTCCCTTTGCGTCTTTTGCGGCGCCCATTCAGGCACGAATCCTGCCTTTGACCGGGTCGCGAGAGAGCTGGGACGCTATCTCGCGGAAAACGGAATCCGCCTTGTCACTGGTGGCGGGAGCCTCGGCCTCATGGGCGCAGTCGCCGATGGCTGCATCGAAGCGGGCGGTGAAATGGTGGGTGTCATCACTCATTACCTCGAAGAGCGGGAACTCGCTCACCCACTCGCGCATCGCATGGAGGTCGTCGATACGATGCTCGCGAGAAAGAAACGCATGGCCGAACTTTCCGACGGATTCATCTCCCTTCCCGGCGGGATCGGCACGCTCGATGAGATGTTTGAAATGCTGACCTGGTCACGACTCCAGGAGCACGACAAGCCGAGCGGCCTCCTCAATGTCGATGGATTCTACGACGAGTTGATTTCGTTTTGCACGAAGACCCAGGTTGAAGCCGGATTCATCACCGCGGTCGATGCCGCCAACCTCGTCTGCTCGGACGAGATTCCGGACCTCATCGAAAAGCTTGCCGCCGCTGCTGCGAGCGGTCCATCCTCTCTCTACCGAACATGAAGGCCTATCACGACCTCCTCCAGCACGTTTTAGATAACGGCACTCCCCGCGACGACCGCACCGGCGTCGGCACCATCGGTGTCTTCGGGGCTCAGGCCCGTTTTGATTTGCGCGAAACCTTTCCCTGTCTCACGACGAAGAAGCTGCACCTTCGCTCCATCATTCACGAGCTGCTCTGGTTTCTGAACGGCGACACGAATATCAAGTATCTCAAGGACAACGGCGTCTCGATCTGGGATGAATGGGCCGATGAAAATGGCGACCTCGGCCCGGTCTACGGAAAGCAGTGGCGCTCCTGGGCCGTGAACAAAGAGGGCGATGGCGGCGAGACAATCGACCAGCTCACGAAAGTCGTCGAAGCGATCAAGATGAATCCGACGAGCCGTCGACACATCGTGAGCGCCTGGAATCCCGCCGACGTCGATGAGATGGCGCTCCCGCCCTGCCACACGATGTTTCAATTTTACGTCGACACGACGCGCGGTGAGTTGAGCTGCCAGCTCTACCAACGCAGCGCCGACCTCTTCCTCGGGGTGCCTTTCAATATTGCCTCTTACGCGCTCCTCACCATGATGATGGCCCAGGTCTGCGGTCTCAAGCCGGGAGATTTTGTCCACACCTTCGGCGATCTTCACCTCTATCAAAACCACCTTGAGCAAACGAAGCTCCAGCTCACCCGCGAGCCGCGCCCGCTCCCGGTCATGAAGATGAATCCTGAGATCAAAGAGATCGATGGTTTCTGCTACGACGATTTCGAGTTGGTCGGTTACGATCCGCATCCCGGAATTAAAGCTCCCATTGCGATATGAGCCGCCCTCATCTCAAAGCCGTCGTCGCGATGGCGTCGAATCGGATCATTGGCAAAGACGGTGATCTTCCCTGGCGTTTGTCGGAGGATTTGAAGTGGTTCAAAAAAATGACCGTCGGGCATCCCGTCGTGATGGGCCGCAAGACGATGGAGTCTCTGCGAGGTCCACTCCCGAAGCGTCGCAACATCGTGATCTCACGCAACGCAACCGAGTTGCCGGACGGCTTCGAGTTGGTCCACAGCTGCGAAGAAGCGCTGCAGGGCCTCGAAGGTGAGGAGCAAATCAGCATCATCGGCGGAGCGCAAATTTACAAAGAGATGCTCCCGCAGTGCGATGAGGTGTTGCTGAGCTATGTCTTTCATCCCTACGAAGGCGACACCGAGCTGCCCGCGTTTGAGGATGACTTTGTGATGAAAGAAATCCTCTACCGTGACGATGACTTCGAGCTGCGGCGGTATGTGCGGAAGTGAGAGCAGGTGCAAAGAGGTAGGAGCCACTAATTGACGCTGATGAAACACTAGTCAGGGCTGATGCGGAGGAAATGATTAGTGAAAATGAGTGTCCATTAGTGGTTTAACCCGGAAGCACCGGTCATCACTGCCCCAGACTCTGCACCAACTGCTGTAGCTGCGTATTCTCCGGCTGCGCGGCCAACGCTTCCTGCGCATACTTCCTCGCGAGATCCAGCTTGCCCGCATCGCGGCAGATCGTGGCGAGGCCGACGAGATACTCGACATTGTAAGGATCGAGTTGCTGCGCGTGCTGTAAATAGGGGAGGGCCTCCTCAAACTTGCCGGTCGAGTTCAGGGCGACTCCGTAAAAGTAATGCGTTTGCGCATGATTCGGAATCAGCTCGGTCGCGAGTCGCAGCTCTTCGATCCCTTCGTCGTAGCGCTTCAGTCGGATCAAAAACCTTGCGAGGGCATCGCGAGCGACGCCTTTATTCTCCGGCAGGA
>CAZOUP010000015.1:0-56133 GCA_964583035.1 uncultured Akkermansia sp. | reverse complement strand
CAACGAACCTCTCTGGAAATTATAACCCGGTGTCATTTATTTCTGGCGCAACACGTCAATCGCGCCGGGACCTAACCCTGTTAAGTCAATAACCTAAGAGGGTTGAGTCCGGCGTTTATCGACGTAAGCTTCGACTTTCTATGGCTTCCCCTTCGATCCAGAACGACGCGGTTCTTTCCGCGACCGAACTCAACCTCTCTTTCGGCAACGACCCCATCCTCGACGGGGCGACCCTGGCGGTCTACTCGGGCGAAAAAGTCGGACTCGTGGGTCGGAACGGTTGCGGCAAGTCGAGCTTTCTCCGCATCATCGCCGGTGACGAAACGGCTGATGGCGGGACGATTTCCAGGAAGCAGGGACTCGTCGTTGGCTATCTCCCGCAGGAATTTCAGCTCGATGAAGACGCCACCGTCGAGGAAAATATCCGGACGGGGGCCGCTGACCTCATTGCGAAGATCGAGCGCTACGAAACGGCGGATAATCTCAGCCCGTCTGAAATGGATCGGCTTCTTGTCGAGATCGAACACGCCGATGGGTGGAATCTGGAAATGCGGATCGAAACTCTCATGCGCGAACTCGCCGCCCCGCCGGCGGACCGCGTTGTGAGCTATTTGTCAGGCGGAGAAAAGCGCCGCGTCGGGTTGTGTCAGGCTCTCGTGAGCCAGCCTGACTTGATCATTCTAGATGAGCCGACGAACCACCTCGACGCGAAAGCGATTTCATGGCTTGAGAACTACCTCGCGACGATGCCGGGGGCTTGTCTTTTCGTGACGCACGACCGCTACTTCCTCGATCGCATCGCGACCCGCATCGTCGAGCTCGCGGAAGGTCGCTTCTTTTCCTACGACGGAAATTACAGCGACTACCTCATCGGGAAAGCGGATCGACAGGAGCGCGATCAGGCGTCGGAGAAAAAGCGGCAGAGCTTTTTGCGCCGGGAAATCAGTTGGGTCCGCGCCGGGGTCAAAGCGCGCGGGACGAAGCAGCGGAGCCGCCTCGACAACTACTACGCGGTGAAAGCGGAGAAGGCGCCCGATGCAGAACTCGACATGGATCTGGTCATTCCGACACCGCCGCGTCTCGCGAATGTCGTCGTCGAGCTGAAAGAGGTCGGCCACTTCTGGGATCGTGATCCGCTTTTTCTCGGGATGGATATCGAGTTCAACGCCGGTGAATGTGTGGGCGTGGTAGGACCCAACGGCGTCGGGAAAACCACGATGCTGAAGATCATCCTCGGCGAACTGGAGCCGGCGGCGGGGAATGTCACGATCGGGAAACGAACGATCTTTAACTACGTCGATCAGACTCGTCTCGAGCTCGACGAAGACAACAGCGTCATGGAAGAGGTCTCGCAGGGGATTGATTCAGTGCAGTTCGGGGATGAGACCATTTCGGTGCGGGCCTATTTAAGCCGGTTCCTCTTCAGCAATGAGCGGATCAATGACCGCGTTGGCAACTTGTCAGGGGGAGAGAAGAACAGGGTTCTCCTCGCAAAGATTTTGAAGCGCGGCGGGAATTTTCTGATTCTCGATGAGCCAACGAACGATCTGGACCTGCAAACCCTGCGGGTCCTCGAAGAGGCACTCATCAATTTCGGAGGAACCTCGCTCGTCGTCAGTCACGACCGCTGGTTTCTCGACCGCGTCTGTGATCGGGTCATCGTTTTCGAAGGCGATGGCGTCGTGACGATTAACGAAGGGAACTACTCCTACTATCTCGAAAAGCGTCGCGCCCTCGAAGCGACGGCGAATGCGGCGAAAGTGAAACCGGCGAAAGCGAAGCGCGAGCGGAGCGACGAGGACAAACCCCGCAAGCTGAAGTGGAAAGAAGAGCGCGAGTTGGAAACAATGGAGGAAACGATTCTCGCGGCGGAAACCGAAGTCGAGGAGATCGAGGCAAAACTGAACGATCCGGTATTTTTCATCGAGAACTCCGGTCTTGCGATAGGGATGAGTGATGATCTCGAAAAAAAGAAACTCGCGATCAAAGCTCTCTACGAACGCTGGGAGGAACTCGAAGCGGTTCGCGTCGCCTACGAAGCCGCGCTATCGGAGAAAGAAAAGTAGGACGGGTTGCCAACCCGTCTCTCTCAGCCAGGTAGCTGCGTGCGTCCCGCGCACAGAGAAGACGTCCTTTTCAAACTAGTCTATCCATTCGCCTCTCACGAAGTAGCTGAGGAAGTCCTGGTCGCCCCGGTTCGAGTTGTCGGTGTAGTGCGTTTGGACCCTGAATTCGAGTTTGTCATCCTGAACCGTGAGGGAGTAAATTGATTCGGAAAATCCGGTGCGGTGGTCACAGGAGACCGATCGGTTTGTCGAAATCTCCTCCTCGAATTCTGATCGGGTCATGCCGAATGAGGCGATGTTAGAGTCGTAAAGTTTCTCTTCGGGGCCGACCGCATGCCAGATTCGCATTTTCACTTCGTCACCCCATTCGTAGACTTCGACTTGGCGGGCGAAACGGTTACCGCGATCCTCGGGACGCCACATGCCGAAGAGTTGTTCGGTGCTGAGAGCGGTCGGCGCGGCGGTGGCGACGATGGCCGAGAATACGATCAGGGCCGCCTGCGCCGCGATCACCGCGGTGGCGAAAGGAGGAGCCTGGCGGGCGGTGTCTTCAACCCGACGCAATCGCGAAACAAGGTGTCCATTTTTCCTCAGGAGCGATGGCGAAGGAGAGGTGGAAGGCAGAAGGCCAAGAGCGACGCGGGCGACCGACTTTCGATAGGCTTCGGAACCGCCGAGGCGAGCGGCTTCGGCATCGCGTGCCTCTTCGCAGGAAATAAGATGGCGAGCGGAAAGCCACCATGCCAGAGGATGAAACCAGAGCAGCGCGGTCATCACGGCAAGGAAGGGAAACCAGTAGTGGTCCCCGGCTTTGAGATGAGCGGCCTCATGACGGAGAAGGTGAACGAGGTTTTCAGCATCGCTTGTTTCATCAATGATTGCCGCCGGCAGGACGAGGGTGCCATCGTGAGAGAGGTAAGGCGAAACCGATTCGGGCACGATCACGAGACCGCGCGGAGCCAGCTTGAATTCGCGGCAGACGCTTTCCCATTGCTCAATGACGGATGCGGGAGCCCCTCTGCCAAGGCGCATCGCACGTCTCTCGTTGGTGAGGGTGATCGTGATTCGCCCGAGGAGTACGAAGGCGACGAATCCCCAGAGAAAGAAGAGAATTGCTCCCCATGGCAGCGGCACGGGTGACACTATCAGTGCTCCGGAAGAGGTTGGCGAACCCGGCACAGCCGCTGGCGTCGCAGTTGAGGTCGCAGGAGCCGGAGCTTCCTGAGTGATCGGGACTGCCGCGACTTCGCTTGCAGCGCTGACCCATCCGGGAATGGCGAACTGGATTCCACTCATCGTGGCGAAAAGAAGGACGAGCCCTCCGATGAAGGAACCCCGGATCAACGCAATCCGCCAGGAAGGCTCTGTCCTTCTCAAGATGGCGACTCCTAACATAGCAGCCAAAAAGACGAGCGTCACTCGGAGGAGGGGAGTTTGGATAAGTTCAATCATGTTCATGTTGGCTCACTGCTCCCACGCGCCGCGGACGAACTCGTATTCGAATTCCTGATCGCCGCGATCCGGGTCAGTGTAATCGGTTTCGGTCACGACGGTCAATCCGTCGTCGTGGAGTTTCATTTTGTAAGTGATCCTGGCCCAGCCCAGATCGGTCGTTGCTTTGACGCTGCCTTTGGCGTCTTCTTTGCCCGCGTCGTAGGGGGTGAGCGGAAGGGCGACGGTCGTTCCGGGGCGGGATGAAATGCCTCCACTCATGATGCCCCAGGTGCTCATGGTCACGGGGTCGAGATCGCGGATCGTGAGCTGTGCGACTCCGCGGGTGCCCTCGTCGCGATTCTTCCAAATTCCGAGCCAGCCACTTTCAGTCAGCTTGGAATCGACCCCGACGGCAAGGGCGTCTTTGTAGGTGCCTCTCACGAAAAAGAGTTCGTGCTCGCGGATTCCGCGGTCCGAATCATCGGTGTATTCGCTATGGAAGAGAATGCGGAGGCTCTTTTCGGAAAAGGAAATCGTGTAAGTCCGGTTCACAAAACTCTCTTTCTGAAAGGCAAGAAACGGTTCCGTTTTCGTGGATGCTTTCGCGGCGTCTCGCGAAGGGATTTCGGTCGGAACGATGCGGGCCTCGGCGCTCATTTCACCTTTGTTAATCGACGACCAGGTTCGCATTTCAACTTTTCCATCATCATCGACGAACTGGATTTGCTTAAAGGCGCCGCTATCGAGTTCGACAGGTCGCCAGGTTCCGAGGATTCCGGACTCGGCCGCTGGAGCAGCGAGAAAAAACGTCGAGAAGAGAAAGAATACTGTCAGGGTTTTCAGGTTCATTTTGAATCAGGGTCGGGGGATGTTTTCGTTGAGGTTTCGGCTAGTTCGCGAAGCTGACGGATTTCCTCTTCACTGAGGGAGTCCTCCTGGAGAAGTTGCGAGAGGAGGCCGACGCGGGAGCCGCTTCCGAAGAGGCGGGCGAGTCCGGAGAGCATGTCACTCACGGCCGCGGTCTTTTGCTTTCTGGGAAAGTAGTGAAATGCCTTGCCGCGTTTTTCGCGGTCGAGGTCGCCACGTTCTAACATGAGCGCTAAGACGGAGCGGAGGGTCGCGTTTTCGATGGGCCACGAAAAGCGGGATTCAAGTTCGGCGGGCTTGAGCGCGTCATCGGCATCCCAGAGCAGTTGCATGATGTGGAGCTGCGTCCGGTTGAAATCCGGGATCGGAGAGTCATCCGCTGAGGTCGAAGAGGAAGTCGATTTCATCTAAGTGTGATAAAATCACAGTTGAGATGATGTAGCAAGAATAATCTGCGAAAAAATCACAGGTGACGGGATGAGGATCATGCTCGCGCGAATCGCAGGCGATAGAAAATCGCCTCTCCTTGACGCAAGCATGAATCCGGAAGTTCAAGGAGCGGCGATTTCCCAATCGCCGGGCAAGCCCTGTCAGCCTGCCCCGCGCCTACTTCGCAATCGCTTCGTCGTCGCCGTGAGAGCTGTCGTCTTTCGCTTTTTTCCCGCCGCCATTTTGCATCGCAAGATAGGCGACGAGGTCGCGCAGGTCTCTGGGCGGTAGCGCGGCGGCGACCGGTGGCATTGCCGAAACAGGTGGCGCCACTTCTTTGACATCCGCCCGCTCGACACGAACCGGCTTGTTATCAAGCCCGATGACGATGAGATGATCCTCGGCCTCGTTCGAAAGACGGCCGACGAGGGAGTCCCCGTTTTTCAGGGAAACGCTGGTCATGCCGTAGCCGGGCGAAATCACGGCTCCGGGGTTGTAAATCGATTCGAGAATCTTGTCTCGTGAGAGACGCTGTGCGACCGCCGTGAGATCCGGTCCCTGAACCCCGCCGTCCTTTCCCACGATATGACACTGGAGGCAGGCGCCTTGATTCTGGAAAACGATCTTTCCCTTTTTGGGATCACCGCCTTCGAGGCTGAGAGCGAAGACTGCGTTCATGTCGCTGCCGGCGTAGCTCGCGGCGTCGGCATGGCCAGTTTCACTGAGCAGAAGATAGGCGTCGAGCCAGAGACCGTTTTTCAGCGCCGTTTCCCGATCCTTCCAGGCCGTGGTGAGCATCTCAGGATTTGCAGCGGCCAGTCCGGTGAGCGAAGCGCGGGCAACTTCGAGGCGGTCTTCTTTCAAAGCGGTTGCAGCTTTCGCCTGCACGCCCGCAGCACCGAGGGCGAATCCGTGAGTGATCGACGCGGCACGCAGCTGATACTCGCGGTCATTCCATAGTTCTGCGACGAGGCCATCGACATCTCCCGCTTCCGACTGAACGAGGCTGTCGAGAATTGCGACCCGGAGCTCGGCGTTGAGACTGGTGTTCCGAACCTGCGCGATGAGGGTTTCAGGATCGAGTTCAATCCCGGTCTCGGTGGCAAGCTCCATCGCGAGGGTGATGAGTTCAGAATCGTGTGGGCCGGTCAGGAATTGTTTGAGATCTTCTTCGATTACCGTTGCGAGTGAGTCGTCGCCTCGGGTTTCAGCGGCGGTGAGAACCGGGCGATAGGTCCCATGGACTGGATCGGTCACGATGGGATTCTCCCAGGCTTTCAATCCCAGAAGTGCCGCTTTGCGAACCGAATGCTCAAGCTCGCCGTTCCCCGCGAGGCGAACCAGTTCGCGGGCATTGTCGGGTTTTCCGACACGGTAGTTGGAAGCAACAACGCGGCGCTGGACTGACTCGGGAAAGGCAGCGGCTTTATCACCGAGGGCGGCAAGGACGGCACCGGCATCGGTATCAACCGCGGCGGTGTCGTAGATCGCGCGGACGGCTTCACGGGCGATGAGGGGATCAGCATCGGAGAGGAACCCGGTCGCAAGCGGGCTTGCATGACGACGCAGTGAGAGAAGAGCAAGGAGTCGCTCCTCGCGAGATGCCGAGGCGGCTTTGGCGGCGGCAACTTCGACCGTGGCGATGCGATCCAGTCCCGTGAGAATGGCGTGGCGTAGAACAATGTCAGGATTCTCTGCGCCGTTCTCAGTCGCGGCGGAGAAAAGAGCGTTCGTGATCTCGTTGTCGCCGCGTTCGCCAAGGCGACTGAGAGCGATCGCGGCGAGGGAGCGCACCCGGAGTGAGGGATCGTTTTCAAGAAGGTCCACAAGAGGATCTTTCGCAGCAGGGGACCGCAGATCGCCGAGGACCCGCGCGGCGTTCGATCTGATTTCTGCGTCTTCGTCTGCGAGCAGTGCGATGAGGGTGGCCGCAACATCGGTCTCGCGACGACCGAGTTGGCCGAGTCCCCGGATCGCGTGGAGACGCGGGTAGAGATCGCCTTGTTCATTTGCGATGCTTTTCAGCGTCGTTTCGCCGCCTTGATCGACAAGCGCAAACTGAGCGGCCTGACGGACGCGGCGATCCGGGTGGGAAAGGAAACCGACAAGTGCTTCGGTTTCACGCTCGCGGAACCCTTCTTTGAAAAGCGCGGCGACGGCAGCTCCGGCGGCGACGTGCTCCGGATTCTTCGATTTGGCGACCTGAATCGATCCGTTTTCGTTCACGCTCCAGCCGCCTCCGAAATCACTGAGGTAGATCGAACCGTCGTAGCCGAGTTCAACATCGCTGGCGCCGATGCCTTTAAAAATTGTCTCATTCGCGACCGCGACATAGCCGGCTCCTTTCGCCCTGACATCGACAGAAAGAATGGTGCAATTTTCAGACGGACCCCGATAGTTCGTGAGGAGAAATTTCTCACGGAGATCTTCGGGAAGCGATTCGCCGGTGAGGTAGGTCACGCCGGAGGGACCATTCGCCAAGTGGGAGGCGGGCGGGTAAACCCACTGCGGCTGCTCCTCGTTGTAGAGGTCGAACATTCTCTCCTTCACCCACATTGCTTTTTCGGGGTGAAAGTCGCCCCAGTCGAGGTTCGTCACATAGTGATGGGGTGACTGGTGCGACATGTCCCAGCCCGAGTCCGTGCCTTCGAGCGCGTAGACCATGCGGGCAAGGTCGCCGATGTCTCCGGTGTTATCGAAGGTGAAAAGATTACCGTAATTGTCGAACGCGAGTTCCTGAGGATTTCGCAAACCTTCGCAGTAAACTTCGAGGCCGGAGCCATCGGATTCGCAGCGGAAGATCGCGCCGCGTCCGGAGCCTTCGTGGACTTCACCATAGGCGTCGGTGAGATGGTAGCCGCGGTCTCCGACCGAAAAGTAGAGCATCCCGTCCGGTCCGCGCGTGATGCCGTGGAGATCGTGCCCGATGAAAGAAATGCGAACGCCGTAGCCGGTGGAAATCGCGACCTCTTCATCAGCGACGCCATCACCGTCGGTGTCAGTCAATTTCCAGACATTCGGAATGCAGGTAAAATACACCGAGCCGTCGTCGGCGAGAACGGAAAACCCGATCCCGTCGAGTGGTTCTTTGAAGCGATCCGAAAAGAGCGTGCGATGATCAGCCGCTCCGTTGCCGTCTTTGTCCTCGAGCAGGATGAGCCGGTCAGCGGTTCTTGTGTACCACTCAGGCGGAATGCTCGTTGAAAATTTCTCATAAAGTTTGAGACGATCCTCGACCGTGACCGCTTTGAAATCATCGCGGATATATTCATTCGCTCCGCGAAGATCGGGCACGCCCTGCCAGAAGCGATTCGCCTCGGCAACGTAGAGGCGACCTTGCGGATCGAATCCGAAGCTGCCCGGATTTTCGACGAAAGGAAACGCAACCCAGGTGTGACCTTCGAGACCTTCATGCTCGATCAGGCCGCGAAAGGAAGTCGGCTCGTTGGGAAGTTCCGGCAACTCCGACTCGGGAACGGTCGGGAGGTCTTTGTTTCTCTGCGCCAGTTCCTCCGGAGTGATCGCGGAAAGATTCGCCGACAGCGAAGTGACGAGGATGAAAGTCGAGAGGAGAGGGGATTTCGCCATAGCTGCGGAGATTACGATTGATTGCCGTTCGGAGCAACCCGCAACCCGCAACCCTCGTGAAATGGAGCCGCCCCTCCATCGCTCTTCGTTCGTCAGGAATGCATTATCGCGTATCGCTTCCGGAGAGTTTTTGCTTTTGTTTGGCGGCTTGATAAGGAAGATGGACTCATGAAAATCCGCTCTTTTATTCCATGGTATGCCCTCGTCATTTTGGTCATGACTTTGTCCTCGTCGATTCGTGCGCAAGAGGCTGAGGTAGAGCAGCCGGATTTCAAACCGCTTCGGATCATTGCCTTCGGCGCTCATCCCGATGATCCGGAATTCCAGATCGGAGGCTGTGCGATTAAGTGGACGAAGTTAGGGCACGAGGTGAAACTCGTCTCCTGCACGAATGGAGATATCGGGCATTGGGAAATGTCAGGCGGGGAATTGGCGAAGCGTCGCACTGCTGAAGTCGAGGAGGCTGCCCGTCGCATGGGAACAGAGGTTGAGGTGTTGGATATTCACGACGGCGAACTGCTCCCTACCCTGGAGAATCGAAAGACGATTGTCAGGCTGATTCGTGAGTGGGATGCTGATCTTGTATTCTCTCATCGTCCTTACGATTATCACCCGGATCATCGGAATGTGGGCCTTCTCGTTCAGGATGCCGCCTTCATGGTCATGGTTCCAAATTTCTGTCCTGACACGCCGTCAATGAAGAAGAATCCTGCGTTCTTCTTCTTCCCTGACAATTTTACAAAGCCTTATCCATTCACGCCGACGCTGGCGGTTTCGATTGATGAGGTGCTTGAGGATAAAGTTGCGGCGCTCGACGCCCTTGAGTCACAGGTTTATGAAGGCGGTGCACTTGGAAATGCGGAAACGAGAAGAAAGCGTTTCGGTGATGATCCGGTGAGACGGGTGAATTTCCTCCTCAAAAGCTGGTCAAATCGGCACGGGAGGATTGCTGACAAACACCGGTCAAGTCTCCTCGAGTGGTATGGAGAAGAAGAGGGTGCTGCGATCAAACACGCGGAAGCATTCGAACTCTGCGAGTATGGATCGAAGCCTTCAAAGGATCAGTTGAAGAGGCTCTTTCCGTTTTTCGGATCCGAGAATTAGCCGGTGAACCGTGAGAGGATCAGCGAAGCATTGGTCCCGCCGAATCCGAAAGAATTCGTGAGCACGGTATTGACCTTCGCCTCGCGTCCGGTGTGGGGGACAAAGTCGAGATCACACTCTTCGTCAGGGGCGTCGAGATTGATCGTCGGCGGAATGATTTGATCCCGGATCGCGAGAGCACAGATCGCCATTTCCACGCCGCCCGCTCCGCCAAGGAGGTGACCGGTCATCGATTTCGTGGAACTGACTTGAAGGCCGTTTTTGGCGTAGTCACCGAAGGAATTTTTGATCGCGACGGTCTCCGCGATATCACCGAAGGGCGTCGAAGTGCCGTGGGCGTTGATGTAGTCAATCTCATCAGGATTGAGCTTTGCCCGTTTCATGGCGCGGTTCATGCACTGGGTGGCTCCACGCCCTTCCGGATGAGGTGCGGTCGGGTGAAAGGCATCAGCGGAGGTCCCATAGCCGACGACTTCAGCGATGATCGCCGCGCCCCGTTTTTTCGCATGTTCGAGTTCTTCTAACACGACGACACCGGCCCCTTCGCCCATGACAAATCCGTCGCGGTCTTTATCAAAAGGACGAGAGGCTTTTTCCGGTTCCCCGTTGCGGAGGCTCATCGCCCGCATGTTCGTGAATCCTGAATAAGCGAGTTCGGTAATCGTTGCTTCGGAACCTCCAGCGATCATGACATCGGCGTCTCCGAAGAGAATCGTCTTCCAGGCTTCTCCGATTGCGTGATTCCCGGTCGAGCAAGCGGAGGTGACACAAAAATTCGGGCCGGTGATCTGGTAATCCATCGCGACAATGCCACCCGCGGCATTACCAATCATCATCGGAATGGCGAAAGGTGAGACCTTCCCCGGACCACCCGCGGTGTAGGCCTGTTGATTTTTCTCCACCGTTTTGAGTCCGCCGATCCCGGTGCCGAGAAAAACTCCGGCCCGCTCCGGATCGCCGGTGGAAAAATCGAGGCCGGCGTGAGTAGCCGCTTTCTTCGAAGCGGCGACCGAGAACTGAATGAAACGCTCCGCTCGCTTCGCATCGCGCTTGTTTTCAAAAAACGGCGTGTGATCAAATCCGATCACCTCAGCGCCGATTTGGCACTTGTGAGGCTCAGGGTTGAAGGCATCGGCGATGCGGCTGATGCCACTGCGACCGTTTCTAACTTTGTCCCAAAAGGTCTCAAGTTCCCACCCCAGCGAGGTGATCACACCCAGTCCGGTGATGACAATGCGGCGATTCATAAAAAACTCAGCGTCGGCTCGTCGCTTCAGGATGCAAGGGTGAGATTGGCAAAATAGAGGCGTGACCTCGCGGTGGTTTTCATCCCAGAATCGTGGCGATGAGGGTGCTGATTTTTTTGATTTCGATTTCGTTGGGAGCGGGAAGCTTCGGGAGCTTGCAGGGCAGCGACGACTACCCCTGGAAAGCGGCGCTAGCGACCCGGGACATCACCCCCGAGGTCGGCGTCTGGATGGCTGGCTATGCGGCTCGAAAAACTCCATCGGAGTCGATCCAGCAGCCACTTTTTGCGAAGGCCTTCGCTCTCGAAGATGCTGATGGTAACCGTCTCGTCACGATCACGCTCGATTTGCTGGGGGTTCCGGTTGAGCTGCGTCGGGAGATCGAAGCCTATGCCCTCGAAGTGCACCAGCTCCCTCCCGGATCGCTCATCCTCAATGCCTCGCATACTCACTGCGGCCCCGTGATCCGGGCTTTCCACTCACCGGGGCCGGAAGAGCGGGCCTTACTCACCCCCGAAGAGAATCTTTCCGAAGTGGAGGAGGTGAAGCGTGCTCGCCAGATCAGTCATTATGTTGCCGCGGTCAAGAGGGCGATGACGGACTTGATTGACGAAACTCTCACTGCCCTCGAACCGGCGATTCTCGAATACAAAGAGGCGCGCTGTGGTTTCGCGATGAACCGGAGAACGCCCGGACCGAACTCGAGTTGGAAAAATTCACCCAACCCCGAAGCGCCCGTCGATCATGAGGTGCCGGTCTTGCAGGTATTTAATGAGGAGCGAGAGCTGAAGGGCATCCTCTTCGGGTATGCCTGTCATGCGACTACTCTCTCGATCATGGCGATCAACGGAGACTGGCCCGGCTACGCGCAGCAGTATTTGGAAGAGGATCATCCCGGGGCGATCGCGATGTTCATCAACGGTGCTTCGGCCGATCAAAATCCGTATCCGCGTCGACTCCAGGTCTATGTTGAGCGGCACGGGCGGGCTCTCGCGACGGCGGTCGAAGCGGCTCTGGAAACCCCGCCGGTCGAAATCGCGGGGCCGCTGCGGGCAAAGATCGCGTGGCAGGAAATTCGGTATCAAGCCGCCCCTTCGGAAGAAGTTTTGCGTGAGCGTCTTGCTTCGTCGGATCGCTATGAGGCTCGCTATGCCGCCTTTCTTCTCGATGAAATCGCAGAGCGGGGATCTCTTCCCGCCAGCTATCCCGTCCCCGTGCAAGTCGTCCTTTTCGGCGAGACGATGACCTGGATCACGATGGGAGGCGAAGTCGTCGTCGATTACTCACTAAGATTGAAAAAGGAACTGAGCGCGGAGAGCGATGCCCCGGTTTGGTTTGCCGGTTACTCGAACGACGTCATGACCTACATCCCGAGCCAACGCGTTCTTGAGGAGGGTGGCTACGAAGGCGGTGAGGCCATGCGTTTCATCCGATCCGCAATTCATTCCGCCCCGTGGGAAGCAACGATTGAGGAAACACTCGTCGGCGTCATCCATGATCTTCGAAAGTAGTAAAGTGTGAAATTAATACCCATGCCGTCCCGGACTCTCCTCATCTGCCTCCTGCTTTCGGCTAAATTTTGCCAGGGAGAGCCTGTCGGGATTCAGTGGGATCGGCTTGAAATTACTGAGCAGCGCGCGCTGCATCCTGAACTTCAAGCTGACGCGGTGGTATGTTTGCGTGCCGGAGCACCGGATACGAATCACGCATACGCCTGGGTCACCTTTCGCATTCCGAAAACAGCCGCTGATCTTTCCGCATTTGCCGAACTCTCATCGACCCTAACAAACCATTCCGGCGAGTCGGTCGAGACGATGCTCTGGGTCGCGGGGACGAATGGCTGGAGTGCTGTCGGTGACTTTGCGAAGTTGCAACCCGGGGAAAGCAGGAAGTTCAGCGTGGACTTGTTTGAGGCCTATCCTGACAAGACGCCCAAAATTGATCCGGCGGCGGTGGATCGAATTCAGGTCATGGTTCGCGGAGTGACGAACGACCTCGATCTGGAGGTCGGGCCGATCACGATGAGCGGGTCCGGCGCGGAGCGAAACATCAGCACCGATCGGGTTCTGGTGCCCTTGCTGGAGGAGGGGGACCCTGCGCCGGGAAAGCGGGTGAAATATCGACTCCCCGGGGATGAAGCGTCGGATCTCTATGGGGTTCTTTATCTCCCGCCGACTTGGAACCAAGGCGGGCGCTATCCTGTCATCGTGGAATATCCCGGAAACATTTTTTTCAATGCGAAGTGCTATTCGACCGGTCGTCCTGAGCAATGCGTCATTGGCTACGGAATGACAAAAGGCGAGGGGGCCATCATTCTCAGCCTGCCTTTCGTGGATCGTGCCGCCGATGCGATCGTCGAGAGTGGGTTCGGCAGGGTGGCGGACACGCTGAGCTACACGAAGCAATCGGTCGAGGCGGTGATTGAGCAGTTCGGCGGTGATCGGGAAAATATGGTTTTAACAGGATTTTCCCGTGGCTCGATTGCCTCTGGATTCATTGGTCTGCGCGACGAGGAAATCGCAGCGTATTGGAAAGGTATTCATGGCTGCCAGCATTACGACGGATCGGCCTGGCGGGAATCGACGATGGTTGAAGCGGTCGAACGCGCGAAGCGATTCCGTGGCCGCGCGATATTTCAAACCGATAACTCCGCCGAAAAATACGCGCCGGTTGTTAGCGCGACCCGGCCGGAGGTCGAATGGACCTGGCTGGATTCCGGCTTGGGGTTTCACTCAACCGCGATGTTTCTCGATGATCGCCCCTCGACGGTGCAGCTTCGCGAGTGGTATCAATCTCTCATCGTTTCTCCATGAATATTTTTTTGCGATTCCTATTCGTTCTTCTCTTCGCGGTCTGCCCTTTGTGTGCCGAACCTGGAAGTGCACTCATCTTTGAAGACAATTTTGAGCGGAGCGAATTTCAAGAGTTTAAAGATGAACCGGGGAACGGCTGGACGACGAGCAGCGATAGGACGGCGGCCGGGCAAAAGCAGGTCGATCTCCGTGATGGGGCAATGTATATGCACACCGCCGAGGGTGCGAATCATGCCGTCTCCGTGCGTCATGAATTTGCATTTGAAAACGGCACCGTCGGGATGCGTTTTAAGCTGGAGAACGAGGGTGATCGACTTCAACTGAACTTTGCAGATCTCGGATTAAAGACGGTTCATGCAGGACATCTTTTCGATGCCATCGTAGGGCTCGATCAAGTTGTTTTCGAGGACAAGAAGACCGGAGTCATGAATCTGGAAACTCGCGAAGCGAATCAGAGTGGGGCGCTCACGCCGGAGCAGGCTGTGATCCTGAAGCGGAAGAAAAAGTCGTTTCCCCTGACAATCGAGGAAGGTGTCTGGCATGACCTTCTCGTTCATGTTGATGGCGATGAAATTTCAGCTGAGATCAATGGCGTTCTGGTAGGGAGCTTCCGCTCGGAAGGTTTTGCTCACCCAACGAAGCGACTTCTCAGGCTTCTCACCCCGCAGCACTCTGCGGTCGATGACGTTAAGATATGGCGGCGCTGACAACGAGAACGTGAGACTGGCGTCCTCCCATTAAATTAGGAGGGTTAGGTCAAACTCCAGCCTTCGCGGTATTGTCGCCGCAGGAATTTTTCCGCTTCGGGCGCGTTCGGGATTGTCATCTCAGCGGCGTTCCACTCGAGTTTTTTCCCGGCGCGGTAGGCGACGTTGCCGAGGTGGTTCGCTTCGGTGAGCGGACCGGCGTAGCCGAAATGACAGAGCGGTTCGCGAGGGTCGCCTTTGCAGGCACGAATCCATTCTTCGATCTGACCAGGGGAGGGCTCGATCCAGGGGGTGGGCGGTGTGAAGTTGACGAATTTTTCCTCCGGCAAAAGGAGATATTTTTTGTAGTCGGCGAGGAGCATGCCGTCTTCGCCGATGAAGAGGGTACCGTCGTTCCAGTTGGGGATCCCGCCGTCGTTCCAGATCTTCGGTTTCTCGGTGCCCTGATACCAGGTGTGACTCACCGCAGGATAACCTTCGCCGCGATCTCCGAAGGTGTATTTCACACTCATTGATGCTGGCGCAATGTCAGGGTGCGCCTTCGGGCCTGAGAGCGGCTCAATCGTGAGGGGAGCATCGAGTTTCAACGCCCACCAGGGGAGGTCATTGCGGTGGCTCCCAAGATCGGACATGGTGCCGTTTCCGAAATCCCACCAGCGATACCAGCGCGGGCCGGGAAAGTAGAATTCGTGAAAGTCACGGTAGGGGGCGGGTCCGATCCAGGTATCCCAGTCGAGCGCATCGGGGACGGGCATTGCGATGGTGGGTGTGTCAGGCGTGTAGAGGATGTCTTTGTTCGCTTCGGCTTCCGCCTTGCTCTGCCATCCCCACGCTCGCGAAACCCAGGTATGAACTTCGGTGACGGGACCGATCGCGCCGGTTTGAATGAGTTCGACGACGCGGCGGTAATTTTCCCATGAATGAACCTGCGTGCCCATTTGCGTTTGCACCCCGGCTTTGGCGGCGGCTTCGGTGACGACACGGCATTCGTGGACATCGCGGGTGAGTGGCTTCTCGCAGTAAACATGCTTTCCGGCAGCGAGAGCAGGCAGAGTCGCAAAGGCGTGGGTGTGTTCGGTCGTCGAGACGACAACGGCATCGATCCCATCGAGGTTCTCGTAGAAATGGCGAAAGTCTGTCGAGGTCCTCGCTCCTTTTGCATTGGGGGCCGATTCGAGCGTGGCACCGAGCATGTTTTCGTTGACGTCGCAGATCGCGATGATTTCTTCATTGGCGCAGCCTTTGACATGAGTTCGACCGCGGCCCCCGACGCCGATGAGCCCGATCCCGAGTTTGGAATTCGGCGACTGGCAGCGGGTGATCGCAGGGAATCCAAAGGTGGAAGCAGCGGTGGCGGCGGTTGCTTTGGAGAGAAAGTTTCGGCGGGAGAGATCCTTCTTCATGCTTCGCATCGTTTCGGAAATCGAGTCCATGAGAAAGTCGAATCGAAGACGGGATTGCGGATTTCCCCGATTTTTCAGGCGAACCCACTGTCACCTTGATCCATAGTCCGGTGACGATGGGAAACGCTAAAAAAGATATTTCACCGAAGACACATTTTCGCGGCTATGCGATTCCGGGCGATCCGGTGCCCGGCGATATTGAGCATCCTGAGTTGGTGATCGAGGACGGGGAGACGCTCGATGTGCTCTGCGGGCATTTCCGCATTTTCCAACTGAAGAAAGGGCATCGCTACTCGACGGATGACATTCTTACGGCCTGGTATGGCACTTCCTGGTGTCCGAGTGCGCGCTCGATTCTCGATCTCGGGAGTGGCATCGGAACGGTCGCGATGACGGCAGCGTGGCGTCTCCCGAAGGTGCCGGTCGTGACCGTGGAAGCGCAGGAGGAAAGCATCGCGCTCGCAAAGAAGTCCGTGCGATGGAATGGGTTGGAGGAGCGTTTTGATATCCGTCAGGGCGATCTTCGCGATGACTCGGTGGTGGGGGCTGACGAGAAATTTGACCTTGTCCTGGGAAGTCCGCCGTACTTTCCACTAGGATCCGGAGTCGAGGGGGATCATCCGCAAAAAGTAGCCTGTCGCTTCGAGGTTCGTGGAACGATTGCCGACTACTGCGAGCGGGCCGCGAAGCAGTTGGAAACCGGCGGGGTCTTTGCCTGCGTGTTCCCGGTGAACCCGCCCGAGCAGGAAGCGCGGGTCGTTGCGGCGGCGAAAGCGGCGGGGCTGACGATTGTGCGGCAGCGGTCTATCGTACTGCGCGAGCCGGATGAAGCGCTGCTCGGGGTGTTTGTCCTGATGCGGGAAGTGGATTTGCCGGAATCAATGCACGGGCAGACCTGGCACGAGCCGCCGCTGGTGATTCGATGCGAGGACGGCTCGATCCACCCCGAGTATGCGGCGGTGAAGCTGAGCTTCGGGTTTCCGCCGTGAGGTTTTACCGGAGCGAGTCTGTGACCGGCATTCTCATTTTGGTGATGAGGAGTTCGGTGAGATCTTCTCCGGCAGCCTCGGTTGCTGCCTTGTAGAAGTTGTCGATCACATCCTGCTCGCTCCGGGCTTCGGGTAGATTTCGAGCGGTTTCGAAGAATCGGGTCGCAAACTCAGTAGCGCCGTGCTTCTGCATTTGCGTGATTAAAATATACTCGAAGAGGACACGAACGTAGACCTTCTCGGGACCACTCACGAAAAAGCCCGAGTTCAGAGCCTCTTCCCAAGTGGTGATAGAGGCTTCTAAGTTCGGCATTCCCCTTTCCGCACTGGTGAGAAGTTGATCAACCGTTTGAGGATTGCCCGTGTTCAATCCAGTCTCTTCAAACGCAAAGCGTTTGACTACGTTGATCAGCGCACCGGTTGCATGGGAATACCTCAGCTCCGGCGAGTGGGATAGTGTATTACTAAGATCGAGGCTGATCCTTCCAATACTAAGATGAGTGAAAGAAAGAGGGATAGTTTCAGTGGTGATAAAACGTTCGATTTGCTCGTCGACAATTGGTTCAGAGATCCCGACGCGTGAATCGCCTCCAATCGGGTTGATCAACCCGCGACCAGCTCCTTCGATCTGAAAGATTTCAACCCGCTCGTAATCCTCGCCCGAGAGATCGAATCCGGTCAGGTCTTCGACGGCTTGATGAAACCGATCCATTTCCGAGAGAATCGGGAGGATTGTCTCTGCTGGCCAATCGGGTTTCAAAAGCTGAAGCTCGACCTTTTTTCCGGTCCAGCAATAGTATTCGGTTCCCTTTATCTCTTTCTCTTTTGCTTCGGAACTCAGCTCTGGCGGTGTTTCGTCTGCCGATGCTGAGGACATAGCGACCGCTTCTTCCTCTACCGGCTCTGGAACGGTCAGGTCTCCGATCCGGGAGCGGTATTCGTTGATGGCGCGGGCGTCTTCGAGTTGGGAGTTTTTGACCAGCTCGGACTGAAAAGCATTGAGAGACTCGTTGAAAAGGGCAAACAGATTGCTTTCAATTTTCGCCGTCTCCGTATCGAAAATCGTTCGAAGACGTTTTAAGGAGTCAGGCGAATTTTCTCCCAACTCGGGCAGGGGCGGAAGGGTGGCTGCAATGGGTTGCTGCGGAAGCGCTTCGATCCGCTGTGCGTGAAGAGTGCTCCTTGCCAGCGCTTCCCTGATCGCTTCAACGGCCTTCAGATTTCCACTTTGGACGGCATCTTGTTCTGCCTTTTGCAGGGCGCCGGTGTATTTGATCATGAAATCTGAGAGTTGGGCTTTGCGAGCCTGCTGGAAATTCTCCTGACGACTCTGAAAGCCGGGGAGCGCTGCCAATCTCGCTTCATGTGGTTCGAGAGTGGTCTTCTCGACCTCTCCCGTTTCCGTGGGCGTGTCCGGCTCCGGTTCAGGAGCTTTTGCAGGTGAATTTTCCCGTTCGATATTGTCGGTTGCCGGTGCTGTTGATGCCATCGCAGCCGCTTCCACTGGAGCCGCGGGTTCACTGATTGCCGGCGGCTTGATCGCAGGACTGGCGGTTTCAGTCTCACGATCCGGTTTCGGAGGCGAAACGGTCGACTCCGAGTCCTGTTCCGTTTCTGTTGTTTCGCTGACAAGAAGTGAATCCGGCTCTTCTCCCGATCCATCTTTCTCCGTGCCCTTAGCGAATAGGAAAAAACCGATCACTGCAAGAACGGCGAAAAAGGCAAGCATCGATACGCCCAACCAAATCCCGGGCTGGCTTATCCCGGTTGAGGAAGGTGACTTCCGGGTCGATGTCCGGGTCGATGTCCGGGTCTGCGCTGGAGAAGAGGCTTCTTCCGAAGCGGCATTGACGACGCTCCCCGATACTGCCGGAGCCACCGCGCCTGAATTCTGATTCGGTTCGATGCGATCAACCGGTTCGCTCTGCAATTCATCCAGCTTTGTTCTGAATTCAGTTGCGCTTTGAAACCTTCCCTCCGGATTGCTCTCCATCGCGAGGGTAATGATGTCGTCGAAGCGGGAATCCAGATTTTCGGCCTCTTCACTGGGCATTTTAAATAGCCCTCTCGGCAATTTTCCCGTGAGCATTTTGTAGAGCATGACCCCGACGGCATAGAGATCCGCCCGATGATCCGGGGTCGCGCTCATGTCGAGCGCCTCGGGGGCAATGTAGTCAGGAGTTCCCATCGCGACGTTGTCCATGGTTAGGGCACTCAACTCAGCGGCATCTTCCCCACTGAACTGTTTCACGAGACCGAAGTCGGCAATTTTGACCCTTCCCTCCCGGTTGATGAGAACATTAGCGGGCTTGATATCGCGGTGTACTATTCCTTTCGAGTGGGCATATTGCAGTGCATCGAGGACATGGGAGATAATGGCGACCGCGTGTTCCGGGTCAACGACTCCACCAGTTGCATGAATATAGTTTTCGATGTCCATGCCATCGATGAACTCCATGACAAAGTAGAGGTGCCCCTTCTCGGTCTGCCCGAAGTCGAAGACCGAGATGATCGCGGGGTGATCCAGATTGGCCATGGACTTGGCCTCGAGTTTGAAGCGTTCGACATATTGCATGTCGTTGTCTCCTTCCGCCAAAAATTCAGGCAAGACCTTGATGGCAACAGGGCGATCGAGTGTGGCCTGCTTCCCCTTGTAGACTGCCCCCATTCCGCCCGTTCCCAGAATCGACTCGATCTCATATTGAGGGAGAAGATTCTGGAGTTCCTCAATCGACGGGGGCGTCCAGCCTCCGCCGGGCCCATTTGTCGTGTTGGTCATGGATTAGACCTTACAAATAGGTGTCACGGAAGCAACCTCTAAGGAGTGTCCGATGAGGGGTAGAAATGATTCGAGTTGGATTCGTCGAGCTTGACGAGTTGAATCACGATTCAGTGGCAGCGGAAAGATACTCGATTTCTTCGATACCAATGTAGTTCAAAAATGTCGTCATCCAGGGGGTCGCGAAATCACGCTTGCTGCCGATTTCTGTTCCGCCGGAGGCGACGAAGACTTTTGTCGGCATGTCAGGGACCTGTCCGACAGGGCGGCCTTCTTCGTTGTAAATTACGGTGACGCCGACGCGGGCGATGAGGTCGGCCCAGGCTTTGAAGCTCGCGGGCACCGCGAAGTTGTAAACGGGAACGCCGATGACGAGGGCTTTCGCATTCATGAGTTCTTCGACAAGGGCGTCCGATGTCTTCAGGGCATCGCGATGGGCGTCGGTTCGTTGCTCGTCGGGGGTGAAGTAGCCTTCGATCATGGTTTCATTGACGAAGGGAAGGCCCTGTGAAAGATCGCGATAGCGAATTTTAAGTCCGCTCTCTGCGGCGAGTTGTTTCGCGTGTTGGTCGGAAGCGGCGCGGGAAGTGGATCCGATCTGGCGTCCGCTGGCATCGAGGTGAAGAAGGTAGCTCATGATTTGATTGGGTAGAGGTTATTCGGGGAGTCGTGCTCCTCCTATCTAACTTCCCGAAGATTCGATATCTTCACCAATACCGACTCGCTCAGAAGTCCATGTCCTACGGTTATGAACTCGAAAACCCCGCAGGCCCTGAGGAGAACACTGCGGGTTTGGAGCTAACAAGGTGTTTCAGGATTCGGTCGTATCTCCGATGCGCTCATTGAGAGCACGTTTCGCGATTTTGGTGACAAAGATAGTGACAGCGAGAGTCGCGGCAAGACCGACGCCATAGGCGATCCATTCGGTCGTGGTTTTGCTGCCGGCTTCGCTCGCGGCTTTGCCGAGAGATCCAATGTAAACATAGAGGACGGTCCCGGGAAGCATGCCGATCCAGGAAGCGAGGAGGTAGTGGCTGAACTTCACTCGGGTAACGCCGTAGGCATAGTTTAAGAGTGTGAAGGGGAAGATGGGGGAGAGGCGGGTGAGGCCGACGATTTTCCATCCTTCCTTCGCAACCGCACTGTCGATCGAGGAGAAGGTTTTGTTTCCTGCGATGCGCTTTTCAACCCAGCTGCGAGCAATGAAGCGACCTATCAGGAAAGCGAGCGTCGCGCCGAGGACAGAGGCGATCGAGACATAGACTGATCCCCAGACGACGCCGAAGATGGTGCCGGAGGCGGCGGTGAGAACCGAGCCCGGAACGAAGAATACCACAGCGATAGCGTAGATCGCGATGAAAGCGACCGGAGCCCAGAAGCCAAGCGACTCGACCCATCCGGTCGCGGCACGGAGCCATTCTCCAGTGGGTAAAAGAACAAGGGCGGTGATGACGGCGGCGATGGCCGTGAGAGTGAGGATGAGCTTGAGCGGAGACTTCTTCTTTTCGCTCGATTCGGTTAGATCGGACATGCTGGTGGTTGGTCGGATCATGACGGGAGATGAGGTGTTTGGTGAATAAAAAGGAGTGTGTCTCAGGCCGCGAAGAACTCAGGAAAGTCGAGTTCTTCGAGCGATTCGTTGATCGTTTCGCAAATTTTCTCTTCGCAAGAGAGATCAAAATAGAGCGCTGATTCAGGTTGGCCGCGTAGACTTTGGAGAGAGCTTTCAGCGAAAGAGAGAGTCGAAGAGTTCAGTGGAAGAAAGGTTGGAGCATTCATGGAATTAAGTAAAAAACAGACAAGTCGGCTCGTTGTGAGTCACGAATAACAGACAGATCTGTCTGTTTCAAGTTATTGGTGATGTTTTTTTGAGAAACCTTTCAATATTGGGGGCTCAGAAACTCATCAAAGTGTCTGAGAGGGCGCTACAGACCGCGACCTAACAGGGTTAAGTCAGTGACTTAACCCTGTTGGTAAGCGAAAAGAAAAAATTTCCTGTTTCTGGCTTCGCTCTGGAAATCAGGGGCTCTTCTCCGGTTCTGAGTTCGTCATCGTGATGATTGCCAGTGAAATGGCACCACATCCGAGGCTTCCCCACCACAGCGAGGCGGGGTCGGTTTGATACAAAAGCAAACCCAAACCCGGTGCGATGGCATGGCCAAAATGCCAGGTCAATCCCATGACCCCATTGTATCGTCCCCGCATGTCTTCAGGAGCTAACTCCGAGACATAAGCGCCTGCGACCGGCATCGAAATCATTTCTCCCACCGTGAAGATGACTAGTGCAACCCCGATCCAAATCCATCCGGCTGCGAACCCACAGAGAGCGACCCCCACCCCACAGAGGAAGAAGCCAACTCCGATGACCCACCGGGCATTGAACCTTTTGACCCAGTGACTCAGCGGTAGTTCTGCGATGACAATGAGGAAGCCATTGAAAGCCATGAGCATTCCGTAGACGCGCTCGGGATAGCCAAGGTCCCGGATCAAAAGTGCGATCGCGCCTCCCCAGTGAAAGAAGAGAAAGACTCCGAAGAGGCTGGAAAAGAACATCGCGACGAAGGCCTTGTTTTTCCAGATCGAAGCAAGCGCGGGTAGCCAGCGGCTCGTTTTTCCAGTCTCGCTTTTCAAGCCGTGAGGTAGAAGGAAGAATGAGATCGCGCCGTAGACACCCGTCGTCAGGGCATCACCAATGAAGAGCAAGTCATACGAGATCTCCGCCAAAAAACCACCCGCTGCCATGCCACAGCCGAAACCGAGATTGATCGCGAATCTTAAAACCCCGAAGGCAATGACGCGCCGCTCTGGAGGGACCAAATCAGCGAGGAGGGAACTGGCCGCTGGGTGATAGGCACCATGGGAAAGGCCAACAAAAAACGCTGCGATGACATAGCTCGCGAGGCTGTCGGCCTGCCACAGGGCAAGGACAGAGAGCGCGGCGCTCGTGAGCGCGAGCGACATCGTGTTCTTCCGTCCGATTCGGTCGGCGAGCCATCCGCCGAGAATCGCAGACGTCATTCCTCCCGCCGCAAGCGCGGCGAAGGTCTTCCATATCTCGGTCGAGCTGTATCCCGCCTTCGTCATGTAGAGGGTCAGAAAGGGGATCACGAAAGTGCCGAAGCGATTGATGAAAACACCGATCGCCAAGACCCAGACAGGACGCGGCAACGAACGAAGTTCGGCCGCGAGCGATGGGGATGGATGGGTAGATGGTGTTTTCATATGCGGTTCCGTTAAGGGAAAGAGGCAACAAAAAAGCCCTGATGACCGAAGGCTGGTCAGCAGGGCTTTATCGTCAGAAAGGGACTGTTCAGAGAGAACTAGAAATCAGATGAAACGACAAAACCCTGGAGCGGTCGATTGAGCATGGACGCACCAACGGAAACGCGATCGAGCATTTCGATAGCAGCATGCCATTTCTGGCAAAGTTGGTTGGCGTTGGTTTTCATCGGTCTAGCGAATGAGAGAAGTCGTTCAGGATCTGGAAAGGGCAAGGGGATTCTCTATGCAAATCAGAAACATACCAATTCTTTGAACGGGGCTGATGCCTAAATTCGTCAGGCTGTTATTCGAGGCTTGTTTTTGGAAGGAAATGTCGCGACAACGGAGCATGGCCGCCGCCCAGATCACCTGCCCAAGATGCCGTTCGAGCGCTTCGGTTCTTCCCCTGGGAAAGCGATACGCGGTTTACCCTGCCGGTTGTTTTTTGATTCTCGGGTGGTTCGCTTTTTTTCATCGTTTCTCCTGCCCCTATGAATACCGGTGCAGGAAGTGCGATCGGATTTTTGCGAAGAGGTCATGGGCTGGAAGGCTGGGACTTGTCTTGCTCGCTATGGTGCTTGTTCTCTACTTGATTCTTCTCTTTTCATGAACGCTCGAACGGTCATCTCTCAGATTTTTGGCGCGGTGTTGATTTATGCCTCCGCTCTTTCTGGTGCACAAAGCGAAGAGGCTGAGAAGTTCTTTGAAGAAAATTTAGTCATCGACGGAACGTGCTTTCCCTATTACCGGCCGGGGACTTCGTTTCATCGTTTTCCACGGCTTGAAAACGGGACCTTTGATATGGCCGATTACACGAGAGGGACGGGTGTCGATCTCGCGGTCTGGGACATACGTCACCCGCAAGAGATGATGAAGATGATTCAGGGAGTCGAACGGGGACACTTCATCAACACACGTATTATCCGAACGGTTGCGGATATCGAGAGGATGTCCGAATCGGGGGAGCACGGTTGGTTGTTTTACACGCAGAATCCATGGCCGTTGAATGGGAGTATCGATCCCATTCAGGTCTGGCACCGCAACGGTCTGCGCATGGTCCAGATCGTCTACGGGACGAGAATTCCAGTTCCGGAGGCGGATCGCCTCGGAACCGGGTCGAGCCGGGAAGACGATGAAACGAGCGGACTGACTGAGCTCGGAAAGCGTTTTGTCAGGGAGTGCCAACGAGTCGGGATCCTCATTGATGTTTCGCATTGCAACCGTCAAACAACTCTCGACGCGTGTGCGATTTCGGAGGTGCCGCTTGTCTGCACTCATGCAGGATGCGACGCGGTTACCCGGGCAAAGAGAAACAAGTCAGATGAAGAGATTCTCGCAATCGCTGCCACCGGAGGTGTCGTTGGAATTACACCGATTAAGTTTATGCTCAGCAATTCAGCGCGGGGAGCGACGATGGATGACTTCATCGTTCACCTCGAACATGTGATCTCGATCGCAGGCATCGACCACGTCGGGGTCTCGTCGGATATCAAGCGAAACGGTGTCGATGAAGACGAAGTGGTGGCTTACACTTCGGAGGAGCTCAATGGTGAGAAGCGTTGGTTTCATCTTCATGCGGCTCTGAAGAAAAGGGGGTACGCGGACGATGATCTGAAGAAAATATTTGGGCTGAACTTTCTTCGCGTTTTCGAAGCGGGGTTAAAGTGAGCCTGAATGAAACGGATACTTTTTCTCTGTTCACGAAACAAACTCCGAAGCCCGACGGCGGAAGAGATTTTCGCGGGGCAGCCCGGCGTGGAGGTGGATTCTGCCGGCCTGAGTCCGGATGCGGACGTGGTCCTGTCGGAAGAGCAGGTCGAGTGGGCCGATTTGATTTTGGTGATGGAAAGCATTCACCGGAAGCGATTGAAGGAACGGTTCGGGCATCTCCTCGCGGATAAACGCGTCGCCGTGTTGGAGATTCCGGATCGTTATGGATTCATGGAGGATGCTCTTGTTGAAAGGTTGAGGATTGCCTGTCGGAGTTATCTGGGGTGATCGTGGTTTTGAACGTAGCGGATGCTGTAAAGCTTCCGTAGTGGGCGTGCTTTTCGGCAGGGCTAGCGCGGTCGGAAGGCTGACGCCGTCCGCTACGGGCTTGCGATTGCCGCCTTGTCCTTTTCGATTTCTTCGCTTCCCTTTTTCCGACTGAGGGATGATGAATCTCTATGCCGGAAAGTGAACTCATCCGGGTCGAGCACGAGGGTCATGAGATCGTCTGTATCGCCTATCCGAACGCGGAAGCGACGCGGCTTCCGGTGATTTGGATTCATGGACTGACGATGAGTGTCCGCTTTTGGGAAGCAGGGATGTTTGATGCGGCGACGGAGGGGCGCTCCTGGTATTCGATCAGTTTGCCGCTGCATTTCCCGAGTGGATGTGCGGGGGGAGCCAATCCCTGTGAGATTGATGAAGCACTCTTTGCAGAACTCCTCGCGGAGTCGATTGATCGCTGTGTCCCCGGGGGCGGCTTCCATCTCGTCGGGCATTCGCTCGGGGGATTTTCTGCGCTCAACTATGCGGCGAAATATCCGGGGCGGGTCGTGTCAGTGATTTCGATCGGAGGCTTCATGCGCGGGCGGGCGAGAGGGATCGAGGGGGCGCTTCAGTTTCTTTCTAAAGAGGGACTTTTCAGGAAGTTACTGTTCGAGATGGGCTTTCGTTTTCTCGGCCTGCATTGGCTCGTCTTAAAGGCGGTGACTTTTGCCTATGCACGAGATTGGGATGGCTACGCGAAGTTTCCGGCGCTCAATGAAACACTGAAGATGGTTTTCCCCGATGTCCGCCGTCATTCCATTCTCTCGCAGCGGGCGTTTTGCCGGTATTTACTGGAGATGGATTTGTTCGATGAGGTCGCGGAGATCCGGCAGCCGGTTCTCGTCGTGGCGGGGGAGAAAGATCCGATCATTCCGTATCAGCATCAGCGGGAGTGTGCGGAGGCTCTGCCGGCGGGGGAGTTGTTGAGTCTCCCCGGCGTAGGGCATCTTGCCTTCGCCGAAGCGCCGGCGCAGTTTGTTCCGGCGCTGGTGGAGTGGCTGGAGCGACATGAGTGAACCCTGTTAGGTCCCGGACCTAACAGGTTGTAGCGAAATGGGCAATGCGATGGGGCGAACTGTTTACGAGTCGACAGTGAAGGTGAATTTTCCCTCCGCGAAATCTCCGCGGATCGTGTCGCCGTCCTTAAACTTGCCTTCGAGCAAATCGAGACTGAGCGGATCGAGGAGGCGGTTCTGAATGACGCGCTTCAGCGGCCGTGCCCCATACGCGGGATCGTAGCCTTCGGTGGAGAGCTGCGAGATCGCGGCCTCGCTGAGTTCGAGGCTGAGGCCCTGCGCTTCGAGACGCTTGAGAACTCTCGCCAACTGGATCGTCACAATCGACTTGATGTCGTCTTCGGTGAGCCGATCAAAGATGATCGTTTCATCGATGCGGTTGAGAAACTCGGGGCGGAAATGTCCGCGCAATGCTTCGGTCACGAGCGCTTCCCTCTGCTCGGGGTTCGACTCGGACATGATGTATTCCGAACCGATATTACTCGTCATGATGATGACGGTGTTCCGGAAATCGACGGTGCGGCCCTGTCCATCGGTGATGCGGCCATCGTCGAGGACTTGAAGGAGGACGTTGAAGACATCGGGATGCGCTTTTTCGACTTCGTCAAAAAGAACGACGGAGTAGGGCTTGCGGCGAACGGTCTCGGAAAGCTGGCCACCCTCCTCGTAGCCGACATAGCCGGGAGGCGCTCCGATGAGTCGGGCAACGGCGTGTTTCTCCATGTATTCCGACATGTCGATGCGGACCATGGCCTGATCGTCGTCGAAGAGGAATTCGGCGAGGGCGCGTGAGAGTTCCGTTTTTCCAACCCCGGTCGGGCCGAGGAAAAGGAAGGAGCCGATGGGGCGGTTTTCATCCTGCAAACCGGCGCGGGCGCGGCGGACGGCATTCGAGACCGCGGTGATCGCCTGACGTTGGCCAATGACACGGTCGCCGAGGCTGTCTTCCATGCGCACGAGCTTGGAGCGCTCGCCTTCCTGGAGACGCGAGACCGGGATGTGGGTCCAGGCGCTGACGACTTCGGCGATGTCCTCTTCGGTCACTTCCTCTTTGAGAAGGCGGGAGCTTCCCTGCATTTTTTCGAGCTCAGCCTTGGCTTCTTTGAGGGCTTCCTCCTGCTTCGGGATGAACCCGTATTGGATCTCGCTGGCGCGTCCGAGATTGCCCTCACGCTGTGCCTGTTCGAGATCGGTTTTGAGTTGTTCGAGTTTCTCCTGAACTTCGTTCGCCCTGACAATGACCCCTTTCTCGTTGTGCCATTGCGCCTTAAGGGCGTCGACTTGCTCGTTGAGATCAGCGAGCTCCTTCTCGACTTTCTGAAGGCGGTCGATGCTGGCGTCGTCCTTTTCTTTGGCGAGCGCCTGACGTTCCATTTCGAGCTGCATTGCCTGGCGGTCGAGCTGATCGATTTCGGTAGGGAGACTGTCGAGTTCGATTTTCAAACGCGAGGCCGCCTCGTCGATGAGATCGACGGCTTTGTCGGGAAGAAAACGATCCGCGATGTAGCGGTCGCTCAGCATCGCGGCGGCGACGAGGGCTGAGTCTTTGATGCGGACACCGTGGTGAACTTCGTAGCGGTCTTTGATCCCGCGCAGAATCGCGACGGTGTCTTCGACGGAGGGTTCGTTGACGATCACGGGCTGAAAGCGGCGTTCGAGGGCGGCGTCTTTCTCGATGTACTTTTTATACTCGTCGAGGGTGGTCGCGCCGATCGTGCGGAGCTCGCCCCGGGCAAGTTGCGGCTTGAGCATGTTCGACGCATCGACCGCTCCTTCGCTCGCGCCGGCCCCGACGATGGTGTGGAGCTCGTCGATGAAGAGAATGATCTCACCCTGGCTGTCGGTGACCTCTTTAAGAAAAGCCTTGAGCCGGTCTTCGAATTCACCGCGATACTTCGCGCCGGCGATCATCGATCCGATGTCGAGGACGATGAGGCGTTTGTTCTTGAGCGATTCAGGAACGTCGCCGCTGACAATGCGTCGGGCGAGGCCTTCGGCGATCGCGGTTTTACCGACGCCCGGTTCACCGATGAGGACGGGGTTGTTCTTCGTGCGGCGCGAGAGGATCTGCATGACGCGGCGGATTTCTTCATCGCGTCCGATGATGGGATCGATCTTTCCCTCGCGGGCGATCGCGGTGAGGTCCGTGCCGTATTTTTCCAGCGACTGGTATTTTCCTTCCGGGTCCTGATCGGTGACGCGCTGGCTCCCGCGAACAGATTTGATCGCGTCGAGAAGGCTTGCCTCGGTGACTCCTTTCGCGAGGAGGATCAATTTGAGATCGGAATTTCCTTCGCGAACAATCGCGGTGAGGACGTGCTCGACGCTCGTGTAGTCGTCCTTCATCTCCGTGCGGATTTTCTCCGCCGTGTTCATGACCGCGCGGAGGTCACTGCTGAGGTAGACCTGCTGCCCGGCGTTGCCGGAAGTGGAGGGGAGCTTGTCGAGGAGCGCTGCGACCTCGGATTTGAGAGAGGCGGGGTCGGCTCCAATTTTTGACAAAATGGGCACGGCCACGCCATCACTTTGGTTCAACAAAGCGGACAGCAAATGAATGCTGGAGAGCTCGGCGTGACTCTTGTTGCTCGCCAAATTCTGAGCTTCTTGAAAGGCTTCCTGGAGTTTGAGAGTGAACTGATTCGGATTCATAAGCGGTGTCCTGAACGAAAGGTAATGAAGGGTGATGAATGCGCCAAGCGAAGCTTGTTCAGGAGACTCCGCTTTTTGCGTTATTTGCTGTTTTAGATCATCATTGCAGCTTTTTGTTCAAAAATTGTTTTGGAGGAGGTGAGGAGTAGATTTGGAAGAAGCCGAGGAGTCGAGAAGGAAAGGAGTTGAGCATGTCCAGACTGGACTTCTCAAATGAGACCGCCGGATTCGGATTCTCTTCAGCGGCGAGACTCAAGCTGCTGCCGCTTGGCCCAATCGGCTTCGATGAGCTGGCGAATCCATTCCCGATCCGGTCGAATCGCATAAGCCATCGGAGTCATTTCTGCTCCGGCAGCCCGTTGGATCGGACTGCTGCCGGCATAGTTGACCCCGATCAGATCTCCCTTTTCGTTCACGAGTGGGCCGCCGCTATTCCCTCTTCTCACCGGAGATCGGTGCCAGATGAGTTGGAATTTTGTTTTGTCGAAACTGATGTCGCGCGATTTTTTCAACTCTCCGGCAAAACTGTCGGTTTTAAACGAAAAGGGCGGATCTTCGTCCTCGTTCACTTTGACGGTCGTGCCCGCAGAAAACACGGCGTCTCCGCTGGTGAATGACTCGGCCCACTTGAATGTCCCGAATGGCTTCCCCTCGACGCGGAACAGGGCAAAATCGATCTCAGGCAGGGAGGAGACCCTCACCCAGATGGGATGGGCTTTTTCGACCACGAATTCCCTGTTTCCATCCGCGTAGAGCACATAGATTTCACGCCCATTAATGCAATGGCCTGCCGTCAGAAAGTAACCTCTTGAGTCAATCGCGATGCCGGTTCCGACTTCCAGTCCTTCACTTGAGTCATAGCTGAGGGTGAAAGAAGATCCCTCGCCTGAATCCTGAATTTCCAGGCTATCTGCGCCAATCAAGATCGCGGTTCGTCCTCCAAAAAAATCTTCGAGGGATGCTCCGTTGATTTTGTGATTGGAGTAAGGTGCGAGGGAAGCGGATTGCTCTTCGTCCGAGATATCGGTTACCTTGCATGAGCTCAGGAAAGCGAGTGCCACGATCAAGAGAATCGCAGCCGGGGAAGTGGTGAATGATAAGCTCATCGTGGCGACAGAGTGTCCTTATTTAGACGAATGACGGCGACTATTCGGTAGAAAAAGCTTTCAGGGCGGCTCAATTCAACTGATTAGAAAAACAGCATCCTCACGCCGGTGATGGCGGAGAAGGTGTAGAGTAGAATCTCAAAGGTCCGCTGGGGAATGTAATCGAGAACCTTCCTTCCGACGAAAATACCGATGAGGAGCGCGGGGAGGAGGATGAGGTTCAGCTTGAGCGATTCGGGATTGATCAAATCGATCTGTCCGAGGAAGGGAACTTTGAAAATATTCACGAGGAGAAAGAAGCGCGCGCCGATCCCGAGGAAGTGCATTTTCGGCATTTTGTGGACGAGTCCGTAGATCGAGTAGACGGGGCCGGCGGCGTTCGCAAGCATCGTCGAGACACCGATGAGGACGCAGCTGATCCAGCGAAACCAGCGGGAGTCGGGAAGGTGTTCGAGGAACTCCTTTTTAAACTCGCGGGCGAGCTGGAGAAGAAACATGAGAAGGATGATTGCTCCGATGACGCGCCGCGCGGTGAGGTCGTCAAAGGCGTCGAGGAGGAACCAGGCTCCGACAATGCTGACGAAGGTGACTGGCACGAGCGGCCAGATCATTTTCCAGGTCGCGTGTTTCCAGAAGATCGGGAGGACGATGAGGTCGCAAATGACGAGCAGTGGAAGAATGATCCCGACGCTGTTCTTCGCCCCGAAAATCTCGGCGATGATAAGCACGTTCACGATCGCGAGACCGGGGATGCCGGCTTTTGAGATGCCGAGGCTCAAGGCGCCGAGGCAGGCAAGAGCAATAGCGATCCAGGTGACGTCGTAGGGAAGATTCAAAGCGGAGTGTGTGACCTACGCGACAGGGGAGAGGGAGGCAATGAAATTTACCGTGAGGGGAGGTAGCGGCATTGGGAACAATGCCGACGGTTTGGATGAAATGGCGACTTCTTTGAAATGCCGGGCTTGCGCGGTCGGAAGGCTGACGTCGTCCGCTACGGGGCTTCAGAAAACGTAGCAGCATTGGGAGCAATGCCGACGGGAGCGACGCCGGAAAAAGTAAAGAATTAGGAAAAAGAAAAGGAGGGTCAGGAAAACTGTCTTCGATACTCCAACGGCGTGACGCCGGTCACTTTACGGAATCGTTTCGTGAAATGACTTTGATCGTAAAACCCCACGGCCGCGGAAATTTCACTCATGGGGAGCCTTGTCGTGGAGAGGAGCCGCTGCGCTTCCTGAGCGCGGAGCGAGAGGACATATTCCATCGGCGAAAGCCTGAGGATGCGCCGGAAGAGCCGGTTGAAATGCGGCACGGAAACCCCGGCCAGTTTCGCGAGCTGATCGGAGCTGATTTCATCGACGTAGTGGCGGTCGATGTACTCGATCGCTCGCTGCAGGTTGCCGAAGTAAGCCTGTTGATCGTCGGGTGTCTCGATCGCGCACATGATCCCGAGGAGGCCAATGATTTTTCCTGACAGATCACGAAGCGGTGACTTGCTCGAAAGGAACCAACCGGGGGTGCCGCGAATCGTGGGCACGAGCCAGACCTCATGGGCGACGGACTTTCCGTGATCGAAGACGGCGCGGTCATTCGCCTCGTAGGCGTCGCCGAGAAGAGCGGGGAAAAAGTCGCGGGCGCGCTTCCCGATGAGCGCTTCAGCTTTGATCCGGTCATACCGGATGCGGTGAAAGTCGTTGTTATAAACGTAGCGGCTTTCGAGATTCTTGACGAATACCCCGACGTTCGGAGTTTCCGCCATGAGTTCGATCGGCTCCCGGAGGGTCGGGTTTTGTTCAAAAAACGCCGCCTGAAACTGTTTCGTATCAATTTTCAGCATGATCGAAATATACCAAAAGCCGTGCTCACGCTACAAGACAAGATTCCAGGTCTTTGCGTAAACTACGGAGGAACAACCCTCGATTGACTATGTTTGATTTTCTTGCTGAAGGCCCCGGTAACCTTTGTGGACCGAAACGCTCCCGTCGCGATTTTCTCACCGTCGGAGCGCTCGGGCCGATTGGACTTTCTCTGCCGCAGTATCTCTCGGCGAAGCAAAACGGCCATGTCAAAGGGGACGACTCCAAATCCTGCATCATGATTTTTAATCTCGGCGGTCCGAGTCATATCGACCTCTGGGACATGAAGCCGGACGCGCCGAGCGAAATTCGCGGACCGTTTAAGCCGATCCGGACGAACTCGGAGGCGATTGATATTTCCGAAATCCTCCCGATGCATGCGAAGGTCGCTGACAAATTTTCGCTGGTGCGGAGTTGTCATCATGGTGGTGCGGCGGTGCACGATGCGGGCTGGCAGATCATGCAGACGGGCCGCCGCTTTACCGGCGGTGTCGAGACTCCTCACGCCGGCGCGGTCGCGAGTTATCTTATGAAAGCGAGGAACGATCTCCCGCCGTTTGTGGTTTTGCCAGAGCTGATGGGACGCGGCGGCGGGAATCTCCCGAACGGTCAGGCGGGCGGCTTTCTCGGCAAAGCGATGGATCCCTTTGCCCTGATGGCCGATCCTTCGAAGCCGAATTTCAAAGTCCCTGACCTGCTCCCTCCCGATCAAATCGGCGCGATGCGGATGGATCGTCGCCGCGCGATGCGGGACGTCGTCGATCAGACGGTGAAGGATTTCGAGGCGAGCGAAGATGCCCGGCTCCTTGATGAAAATTTTCACGCGGCGTTTCGTCTCATGACGAGTGAGCAGGCGCGGTCGGCCTTCGATCTTTCGAAAGAGCCGATGAAAGTGCGTGAGCGCTATGGGATGAATCGCGTCGGTCAGTGCTTTCTCCTTTCCCGCCGCCTCATTGAAAACGGGGTCCGCTTCGTGACCGTGAATACTTTCCTCACCGTCTTTAACGAACTCTCCTGGGACATCCACGGTTCGAAGCCTTTCATCTCCGTGACGCAGATGAAGGAACTGGTCGCGCCGATGTATGACCAGGCGTATTCGGCGTTGCTCGAGGATCTCCACGAGCGTGGCATGCTCGACAATGTGCTCGTGGCAGGGTTGAGTGAGTTCGGTCGCACGCCGAAAGTGAACCCCGCCGGTGGTCGTGATCACTGGCCGCAGTGTTTCACCTGCTCTTTCGCCGGAGGCGGCGTGAAGGGTGGCGAAGTCGTCGGAAAAAGTGACCTGATCGGAGGATTCCCCGCCGAGCGCCCCGTCGGTCCGGAGAGCATCGTGGCGACAATTTTCCACGCTCTCGGCTTTGATCTTGAGGAGCATCTGCCCGGACCCTCGGGACGACCTTTCCCCCTCGTGGACTTCGGTAATGATCCCATTCGTGAACTTTTCGGATAATGAGAGCTTCAATTATATCTTTGTTAGTCATTGGATCGTCCCTCGCCGCTTCCTCTGCCGCGGAGTGGGTCATTCTTCCCGGTGAGATCGAACTGACCGGGCCCGAATCGCGTCAGCATCTTCTCGTTGTCGAGCGTGAGGGCGAGGCCTTCACCGGTGAGATCGCCGACGCGGAGTGGGTCTCCGACAAACCGGAAATCGTCAAGGTCGTCGAGGGGGAACTCATTGCGGTGGGCAACGGAACCGCAACGATCACCGCGCAGAAGGACGGGAAGAAAATCAGCGAAACGGTTCGTGTCACCGGCGTCGGCGGCGACTTTACGTGGAGCTTTAATCGTCACGTTTTGCCGGTCCTGACTCGTCAGGGTTGCAACATGGGAGCCTGTCATGGCGCCGTTGCCGGGAAAGGGGAATTCCGCCTCAGTCTGCGCGGGTATGATCCTCCGGCGGACCATTACTGGATCACGAAAGAGGCCCGCGGGCGCCGCATTGAGCGGGCTGCGCCGGCGAGGAGTCTTCTCCTCACGAAATCGACGATGGCGGCTTCGCATAAGGGTGGGAAGCGTCTCGATTCCGACAGCCGGGAGTATCGCATCCTCGCCGAGTGGATCGCTGGCGGCGGCGTCGCGCCCGATGAAACCGAGGCACCGATTTCTCGTATCGAGGTCGCTCCGGATTTGTCGATTTTGAAAAAGGGTGATCGGCAGCGCCTCATCGTGACTGCTCATTACAAAGACGGCACCTCTATGGACGTGACTGACTGGGCGAAGTTCGCCTCCGCCGACGAGGCGATCGCGATGGTCGATGAAAGCGGCGAAGTCGAGATAATCGGGTATGGCGAGGGAGCCGTTTCGGCGCTCTTTTCGAGCAATGTCGCTCTCGCGCGTTTTCGTTCGCCCTTCGGGAGCGGGCTTGATCCGGAGACTTTCTCAAACGCTCCGCGGGCGAACTTTATCGACGATCTCGTTCTCGCGCAGTTGGAGCAGTTGCAGCTCAAGCCGTCCGGTCGCAGCAATGATGGCGACTTTCTCCGCCGCGCCTTTCTCGACACAATCGGAAGTCTCCCCACGATCGAAGAGACGCGATCTTTTCTCGCCGATGAAAGTCCTGACAAGCGCACCAAGATGGTTGACGCTCTTCTCCAGCGTCCCGAATTTGTCGATTACTGGACCTACCGCTGGGCCGATGTTTTCCTCGTCAATGGACAAGTCCTGCGCCCCGACGCGGTGAAAGCATACTACCAGTGGATCCGGAACGGGGTTGAAAAAAATCTTCCGTGGGACGAGATGGCTCGCCAGGTCGTGACCGCGACCGGGTTGAGCACCGAAGAGGGCGCGACTAACTTCTACGCGGTTCATCAGGACCCGGAAAACATGGCCGAGAATGTGAGCCAGGCTTTCCTGAGTCTCTCGATCAACTGCGCGAAGTGTCACGATCACCCGCTCGAAAAATGGACGAATGATCAATACTACGCCTTCGCCAATCTCTTCTCCCGTGTCCGCGCAAAGGGCTGGGGCGGTGATCCGCGAAACGGCGACGGGATTCGCACGGTCTATGTCGAGCCGAGGGGGGATCTCATCCAGCCGCGCACCGGGAAACCGCAAATTCCGGCGCCGCTCGATGGCGAGCCGATTGATCCCGACGCGACCGAAGATCGCCGCGAAGCGCTCGCTGCCTGGCTCACCGATCCGGGGAACGATTACTTTTCCCGCTCGATCACGAACCGTGTCTGGGCCGCGTTTTTCGGGGACGGCCTCGTCAGTCCGGTCGATGACCTCCGGGCATCCAACCCTGCCAGCAATGAGCCGCTCCTGAACGCGCTCGCGGCGCATCTTGTGAAAAATGAGTTCAATCTCAAGTCGCTCATGCGGGTTATCCTCAACAGCGAGACCTACCAGCGCAGCGGGGAGGTCCTCTCGGAAAATATCGAGGACACGAAGTATCATTCCCGCTACTACCCGCGCCGACTCATGGCCGAGATCCTCTACGATGCGATCATCGACGTCACCGCGGTACCGACGGTCTTCGGCAATATCGTCCTTCGTGATGGCAGCACGCAGAAAACAGAATTCTATGAAGCGGGAACGAAGTCTCTGCAGCTCTACGACTCAGCGGTGCAGTCCTACTTTTTGAAGACCTTCGGGCGGAATGAGCGGGAGATCACCTGTGAGTGTGAGCGATCGAGCCAGCCGAGCATGGTGCAGGCGCTTCACCTTTCGAACGGGGACACGCTGAACGAAAAGCTTGCCGATGGTAAAAGTATTGTCGCGGCTTTGTTAGAGTCGGGTGGCACCGACGAGGAATTGCTGGAGCAGGCCTATCTCACGACCCTGACACGAGTGCCAACCGGGAACGAGGCATCGAGTCTTACAGCTCTGATGAAGGACGCGGATGCAGCGGAGAAGCGTCTCATTCTCGAAGACCTTTTCTGGGCTTTGATGACTTCCCGCGAGTTCCTTTTCCAGCACTAACATTCCAGCAATTACCTTTGTGCCATGAAACTTTTTCTCACCACTTCACTGCTCTCCCTCAGCCTTGCCGGAAGCGCGTTCGGCAAGCTTGACTACCGGAAAGATATCGCCCCGATCCTGCGTGACTACTGCGCGGGTTGTCACAATGACGACGACTACGAAGGGGCGCTCACGATTGAGACTTTCCAGTCGCTCATGGAGGGCGGCGAAACGGAGGACAAAACAATCATCGTGCCGGGGAAGCCGGAGGAGTCCTATCTCTTTCAAACGATGATAAAAACGGAAAAGCCGGCGATGCCGCCGAAGCGTGAGCCGCAGCTCTCCGCCGAAGATATTGATCTCGTCCGCCAGTGGATTGCTGAGGGTGCGCACGGTCCCGGGGCGGAGAACGATCTTTCAATCCTCTCAACGCTCAGCGTCCCTGACATTGCGCCAAGTGATTCCCGGATCGATCCGATCACGGCGCTGGAGTATTCGCCCGACGGACAGTTTCTTGCGGTCGCGCTCTATGGCAAGGTTGAACTTCGGGCCACGAAGACGGGGGAAGTGACGAAGGTTTTTGAAACCGGCGAAGGTAAAGTGAATTCCGTTCATTTTTCGCCCGATGGAAAAGGACTCATCGTTGCGACCGGCACCTCCGGGCTTCTCGGCGTCGCGATTCTCTTTGATCTTGAGAGTGGCGGGGAGATTCGTCGTTTCGGGGAGGAGAGTCACCGCGACATTCTTTTCGATGCGGAGTTCTCCCCCGACGGAACGCTGCTCGCGACGGCGGGATACGACCGCATCATTCGCTTGTGGGACGTCGCTTCCGGGAAGTTCCTGAGAGATTTCCCCAGTCACAACGGCGCGGTCTATGATCTCGCCTTTTCGCCGGACGGAACTGTCCTCGCGAGTGCGAGTGGCGACTTCACCTGCAAGATCTGGAGGGTCGCCGACGGCGAGCGGCTCGATACTTTGAACCAGCCGCAGGCCGAGCAGTTTCGGATCGGGTTCACGCCCGATGGCCGGTTCATCGTTGCGGTGGGGGCCGACAACCGGATTCGACTCTGGCGTTTCGTTTCAAAGGAGACCCCGAAGATCAATCCGGTGGCGCGGGCGAAATTTGGTCATGAAGATGCGATTGTCGAGATGGCGATTTCCGCCGACGGGAAATGGCTCACGACGACCTCCGCTGATCGTGCGCTTAAGAAGTGGAGTCTCCCCGGCCTCGAAGCATTGGGCGTCTCGGAGGAACAATCGGACATCGTTTCCGCGCTCGCCTTTACGCCGGGTTCGAACGAAGTGACCGTGTCCCGGCTCGACGGTTCGGTGCAGTCTTTCGGGATGACGGCCGTCAAAGTCGCCCCGTCCCCTCTGGCGAAAGCAGTGGCCGAAGCGGCCCCGACCCCGATGAAGATCGCGTCGGAAAAGATGGTCGTCAGCGAAGTGGAGGACGGTCCTGCTCCGAAGATTGCAATCGGGACGACCGCGAAAGGAGTCATCGGCGTGCGCGGCGACACCGATGATTTTGTCTTCGAAGCGAAGCAGGGTGAGACCTGGATTTTCGAGACGAAGGCAAGCCGTGCGGAGTCGAAACTGGATTCGCACTTGGCGATTTTCGATGAGAAGGGAAATCCCGTCGAGCGCGTCGTTCTGCAGGCGATGCGTGATTCGTGGCTCACCTTCCGGGGGAAAGACTCGATGGCATCGACCGATTTCCGCGTCCACAACTGGATGGAGATGGAGCTCAATGAGTATCTCTACCTCAATGGCGAAGTCGTGAAGCTTTGGCTTTATCCGCGAGGACCCGACTCGGGATTTCTCGTTTATCCCGGATTTGGGGAACGTCATACTTACTTTGAGACGACGGGGCTATCTCATCCTCTCGGTCAGCCTTGTTATATTGTCAGGGCGTTACCGGGCGGGTCGGAGCCAAGTCCGAACGGGCTGCCGGTCTATCGCTTGTTCTATGAAAATGACGATGAGTCGAGCCGGAGTCTTGGCAGTGATTCGAAGATCACCTTTGAAGTGCCGGTCGATGGCCTCTACCGCGTCCGGGTGAAGGATGTGAGCAACGCGGGTGGCGAAGGATTTCACTATGAGCTGAGTGCCCGGCCCTCTGCTCCGGATTTCGCGATCAAACCGCTTCCGGGCGGAAAGACGGTCAGCGCCGGGGGTGGCCTCGAGCTGGCGTTCACGGCGACCCGTGAGGACGGGTTCAAGGGTCCGATTGAAATTCGGGCAACGGGGCTTCCGGAAAATCTCACGCTTCCAGAGTCAGTCACCATCGAAGAGGATCAGTTTCGCGCCTTCACCGTCTTGAAGGCGGGGGCGGACTTTGCGGGCCTTCTCGGTGAAGCCGCAGAAAAAGTCGAGCTGATCGCGACGGCGATGATCAACGGGAAACCCGTCGAAAAATCACTCGGTAGTCTTGGCAATGTTGCGGCGGTGGAGGAACCCAAGGTGTTTGTCAGGATCGAGCCGGATGGAGATTCCGGAAAAGTGGCGGCAGACGGGACCCTTGAGTTGGTGATTCATCCGGGAGAAACGGTCACCGCGAAGATCATCGCAGATCGTCTTGGGTTGAAGGATCGCATCGAATTTGGCAAAGAGGATGCGGGTCGAAATCTTCCTCACGGCGTTTACGTGGATAATATCGGCCTGAGTGGTCTCATGATTCCCGAAGGAAAATCAGAGCAGGGTTTCTTCATCACCGCCGCGCCCTGGGTGCCGGAGACGGTCCGCGAGTTTCATCTGCGAACGGAAGGAAAAGAGAAGCAGGCGTCGCAGTCGGTTCGCTTGATCGTGAAGGAAAAAGACGCTCTCGCGGGGGCGAAGTGAAAGGTGATGTTAGACCGAGATTTCACCGAATTCAGCTCCCCGCTTTCCCGGGATCACTCGACTTAGCGATTTGGGAGTTCGAAATCGGAAATGACCATGCGATGGGATGTGCCTGCAATCCGCCGGGTCGTCGTCTTGAAGGGCAGGAGATTGGGGGAACTCCAGATTTGATCAAATCGCAAGGCCGGGTAATTGGCGGGAAAAGTGTTTCCCCATCCGGTTCCGCTGACAGAGAAGGCATCAATCAACGCGTTACCCTCGAGCGGCCGAAAGACATCATCACCCGGGGGCGTGTTGAATCCTCCCCCGATGAGGCGACCGGTCGAAGCGCGCGTGATCTGATTTTCGCCCAGACTCTTACGCAAGAGGCGACGATTAGCGACACGTCGTTCGGTTAGCTCCTTCCAGACCGCCGGACGCCAAAGGAAGGGCGATGGATAAGAGGGTTCAAGGTCGACGCTCGTGAGATCAATGACGAATTCATCCTGCAGTTTGAAGCGGGCATGGATCGCTCGTCCGTCGTCTTCGACGATCGAGGCCATGAGTTCACCGCGCCCGAGAATGGCCTGACCGGCTCCTACAAAAATGGCCCGTTCAACTCCAAATTTTTCGTTCGCGAGTTCAGTGATGATTGCCTCGTCCGGGGCGTCTTGAACGATGATGAGATCCGGATTGAGGTCGAAGGCCTTGCGAAGGGCGTCACCTGAATGAGCGGCGTTCAAATTGACGACCCGGAGTTGTGAGTCTTCGGGTGGGATAGACTGCGGATCAATGGAATGAATGAGTTCACGAATGAGGGCGTGAGTTTCTTCAGAGAATCCAATCGCGGTGACGAGCCAGATGCTGAAAACAATGAGGGAAGGCAACCCGCGGAAAGCGATCCAGGAAATAATGCAGGCCAGCATTCCCACGGCGGCCCACGCCCAGACCGGGATCAGGGTGATCGCGGTCATGGAGTCCCAACGATTCAGGTAGCAGACCATGACCACGAGGAAGACCGCGAGGAGGATAGACGGGATCACCGTCGCGAGGCTCTTTTGGATTTTTCGCCACATAGGATTGCAGGACCATAAGGCCAAACTCGCGGACTTTCCTGCCGGAATTGCCTACTTGCAGGGATCGCGAAGCCGGTTTCCTTTGCATGATGCTCGAAGCGCTAAAAGAAGAAGTCCTCAAAGCGAACCTCATGCTCGTGACCGAGGGGCTGGTGAGGTTGACCTGGGGAAATGTCTCCGGAATTGACCGCGAGAAAGGTCTCTTTGTAATCAAACCGAGCGGCGTTGCTTACGATGATCTCACGGCGGAAAGCCTGGTCGTACTTGATCTCGACGGCGAAATCGTCGAAGGCGAAATGCGACCCTCATCCGACACCGCGACGCACCGGATGCTCTACCGTGAGTTTCCCGGGATCGGCGGCGTGACCCACACCCACTCCGTTCATGCGACGATGTTTTCGCAGGCTGGAGTTGAGTTGCCCTGCCAGGGGACGACACACGCCGACCATTTCTTCGGCACCGTTCCGGTCGTGCGGGAACTCACCCCGGAGGAGGTGGCGGAAGATTACGAGACGAACACGGGGCGGGCAATAGCGCAGCACTTTCACGAAAATGGAATCAAGCCAATGGAGATGCCGGCCTGTTTCCAGAAATATCACGCGCCGTTCACCTGGGGTAAAAGTGCGGTGGATTCGGTGAAAAATTCCGTCGCCCTTGAGGTCTGCTCGCAGATGGGATTGGGGACCTGGCAGTTGAATGCAGAGCAGTCAGGCCTGCCGCAGCACCTTCTCGACAAGCATTACCTGAGAAAGCACGGAGCCGGAGCCTACTACGGTCAGGAGTGAACTAGCTCGCTGACTGACTGCAAAATTCGTGGAGCTGTCCATGCACCTCAGTCGCCTTAAGTAGGGAGCCATCTGCAAGTTTGGGGAACTCTCCGATGAGAATGGGATAGTCCTCTCTTGAATTCGGAATGCAGCCATGTGAACCCTTCACAAGAGAGGCATCGAGCGGGATGAGATCCATGAGAATGCGAAAACCGAGGATCTTTTTGAGCAGCTTGATCGCGACTTTCAGCTTTGGAAGCTTGATCCGGGGGTCGACAAATAGCTCGACCGGATCGTAGCCGGGCTTGCGGTGAATATCGACAGTGCGGGCGTAGTCAGGCGCTTTTCGATCACTCTTCCAGTAGTAGTAGGTGAACCAGCTTCGCTCATCGGAAACGACGACGAGATCGCCGCTGCGCTCGTGGGCGATGCCGCGCGCCTCCTGCGCCTCGCGATCAAAAACATCGGTGACGCCGTCGATTTGCCGCAAGGTTTCGGCGACTTCATCGAGAAGGGACGGGTCCTTCACGTAGACGTGCGCCACCTGATGATCGGGGATCGCAAAAGCCCGGCAGTTTCCGAGATCGAGCACTTCGCGCTTCAATTCTTTGCGCCAGCTGAGCCAGCCTTTTTCGCGGAAAATCCGGTTGAGGTGGATGGGGCGATCCACCTGAGTGATACCGTATTCGCTGAGGAGAATGACGCGCACACCGCGTTTTTCGAGGTGCTCGACGAGGTCGCGGACAACGTCATCGATTTCCCGCAGGTCGATGCTGATCGCTGCATTTTCAGGGCCGAGCCGCTGGAGATTGTAGTCGAGATGCGGGAGGTAAACGAGATTGAGGTCGGGGGAAAATTTATCCTCAAACCACTTTGCAGACTCAGCGATCCAGCGGCTTGAGGCGATCCCCGCAGCGGGGCCCCAGAAGGCGGGGAAAGGGAATTTGCCGATCTTGCGTTTGATCTTGCCCCGGAGATTCATCGGCCAGGTCTGGATATCAAAGACCTTTTTCCCGTCGGCACAATAGATTGGGCGCGGGGTGATCTGGTAGTCCGCGCTCGAATACATGTTGTTCCACCAGAAGACCTTCGCGCAGGTGAAGTCGGGGCGATCTTCATCGCGGATCCTTTCCCACAGTTTTTGTCCTTTCACGAGGTGGTTCGATTGCTTCCAGCAGCGGTGTTCGCTGTAGTCGCGGTCATACCACATGTTGCCGACGATGCCGTGATCGCGGGGCGACTTGCCCGTAAGAAAAGTGGCCTGCATCGTCGAAGTCACCGCGGGGATCGTGGGTTCGATGTCGAGGAGCCTGGTTTCTTCGCGGGCAACGAATGACGAAATGAAAGGCGTGTCGGCACCGATGTGACGCCGCGTCAGGCCAACGACATTGAGGATTGCGGTGCGGGGCGGAGAGGGATGAGATTTGCTCACGGAAAGACAGGGGTTTCCGGGAAGTTACATCGGTAAGCGCCGGATCGCCAGCGGAAGCCATTGCGCAGGAGGCGCAGTAAAAGATTGGAAGGTTGGGAACGTAGCGGAACCTGTGAAGGTTCCGAATTGCGCGTGCTTTCCCGGCTCAAGAGGTCCGCTCACGCCCGAATCTTCTGGCCGAGCTTATCCTGGAAAAAGCCGGACATGGGGAGTTTCGCGTAGTTCGGGAGCTGGTGGTGCTCTTTGCGGAAAGTCAGGAAACACCAGCGATGCTCGAAAACATTCAAGACCGCGCTGAGGTCCCAGAGGGGCGGGACGACGAGAGTGACGTCTTTTGAAACCCGGCTGAGCTCTTCAAAAAATGCCTTCGGGTCCTCGACGTGTTCAATTGTGTGAGAGCAAAGGCAGTGCTCGAATTGATTCGTCGAAAAGGGGAGATGGTAGATGTCATCAACGACGATGAGATTTTCCACGTCGGCATGTTTCACGATATCAACATTCACGCCGCCGCCGTCAGTTTTGCCACAGCAAATGTTAAGATCCCATGTTTCGCGCCGGTTTCGAATGATGCCACCCATGACGCGGTAGCTGAGAAAGTTCAGCGCAGGAAGGAGGATGACAAGGGCGGCGGCGATGGTGAGGATGGTCGGAAGCATTGCTGGGATGGTCGGTTGATTGCCAGAGCTAAATAAACCGTTCCATCTTCATGCTGACAAAATCAAACTGCTCATGTTGACGTTTTCGCCATTTTCCTCTCGGATTGCATTCCTTCGCCAAAGCGATCAATGACAGCCTTTCTCAAGCCGCTGCCCGTCAGGTATTCCTCATCAATGACAATCGTGGCACCAGCCCGTTCGAGTTCACTCACGAGGGTGTGATACCGTGCCCTGACAATACACGAAGTCTTTTCGTTCAGAGTTTTTACCGACTCGACAATGCTCATTGAGGTTCTCTGATCAGGAATCGTAATGACGACTGCGCTGGTGCTCTCGATCCCGTGATGAATCAGAAAATCGAGGTTGGTGGCGTCACCGACGACAGCGGGATAGCCCATGTTGTGAGCGAGATCGATATTGCTCTGTCGGACATCAACGATCATGGTCGTCAGTTCGGGGTGTCGGGCGAGCTCTTCAGCAACACGCTGACCGGAGGGGCCGAAGCCGATGATGAGAACGCTTTCTTTTGAGGTGGCGCTCGACTCTCCGATTAAGGGGGTGTCAGCCAGTTTGTCAGGATGCAACACCTCCTGCAGTTTTCTCCCGAGGGGCAGGGCAATCTTGATCAAGCCTGGAGTCACGAAGAGAGTTAGCAGCATCGACGAGACCAGAAAACGGAAAATTTCTTCGGAAATAATATTCGTGTTTCCTGCGATTCCGGCGATGACGACGCCAAACTCACCGACCTGACAAAGCACAATCCCCGTCGCGAAAGCATAACGGAGGGGTAGCTTGAAAGCGAGAGTGACCCCGGTGATAATGGCCGCTTTTCCAAGCAAAATCAAAAGGGTCAATCCGATCACCGGTAACGCATTCTGAGCGATCCATACGGGGTCGCCGAGCATTCCGACAGAGGCGAAAAAGAGCGTGATGAAGACAATGCGAAGACCGCCGATGTCTGACCGGATCTGGGTTGCGAAGGGAGACTCTGCCAGCATCATCCCGGCGAGGAAAGCTCCGAGCGCGGGTGATAGTCCGAGGGCATGCGCGGCGAGGGCCGACCCGGCGGCAAGGACCACGGCGAGGAGCACGAGGAGCTCCCGGTCGCGGGCCATGCTGAGCTGCCTCATGACGCGGGGGAGAATGAATTTTGAAAGGAGAAAGAAGCTGGTTACGAGGGCGATAATCAGCCCGGCGGCTTTGGCAAGTCCCATCGCCATCGACCCGAAACCACCCCCGTCAGAGAGCATCGTGACGAGGAGGACGAGCGGCACCACCGCGACATCCTGGAGCAGGAGAATGCCGAGCGCGGTTCGGCCGTGTACCGCATCCATTTCTGCGCGATCAACGAGAAGACGGAGAACGCAGGCGGTGGATGAAAGCGCGACCGCTGCGCCGAGGGCGATCGCGGCGCGCCAGTCAAGACCTGAGAGCCAACTGATCAGTGCGGCAATGCCGAGAGTGAGGGTGACTTGAAAAGCCCCTCCGAAAATCGCCGCCGGACCGAGTCGAATAAGGCGCCTTGCCGAGAATTCGAGACCAATCGCAAAGAGCAGTAGTGCGACTCCGAGTTCTGCGATGACCGGTACGCCGGAGTCGGTCTGGACAACGCCGAAAACTCCCGGGCCCAGTAGCATTCCCGCGACAAGATACCCCAGGATCGCAGACTGCCCGAACTTCTCAAACATCATCCCGATGACGAGGGCGGCGGCAAGGAGTGCGACCAGTTGAAACAGCACTTCCCAGACTTCATGGTGGGCAGCGACGGCAAAAATCATACGGTGGCATGGGACCACGTTCTTCCCGATCAAGCAAGCTCCTTGGCACCTGAGTGCGGTTCCTGTTGAGCTTGACCGCAGGGTCAATTTTTCAGGAGACTGAAATAATGAAGAATTCACTCCTGATCTCGGGCCTCACCGTTCTTATGATGGTATCGAGCTTCGCCGCTGATCTTCCGCCGACTTTCCCGAACGTTTCCTACCAAGACAACGAGAGGAACGTCCTCGATTTCTGGCGGGCGGAAGGGGACGGTCCGCGCCCGCTTCTTGTTTACATTCACGGCGGCGGTTGGACGACGGGGGACAAAGACGCAGCAAGCTGGGTCCGGCCGGATTTTCAGGCGTTTCTTGATCGTGGTATTTCCTGTGCTGCGATCAACTATCGGCTTGCGCCGCTTCACCCTCTTCCGACTCCGGTTCATGACGCCGCGCGGGCGATTCAGTTTCTTCGCTCCAAAGCGGAAGCGTGGGGGATTCAAAAAGACCGCATCGTCCTCACGGGCGGGAGCGCGGGGGCCTGCACCTCGCTGTGGATCGCCTGTCATGATGACCTCGCCGATCCCGATGCGGAGGACCCGGTGAAAAGAGAATCAAGTCGCGTCCGGGGAGCGGTCGGGCTTTCGGGGCAAACTTCGATTGATCCTCCGGTGATCAAAGCCTGGCTCGGCCCGAAGGTCCTCGAACATCGCATGATCCCGATGGCGGTAGGTCTCACTGCGATGGAGGAAGTGATGAGCGACTATGCGAAATACGAAGCGCTCTACCGCGAGTTTTCACCGATCAACCATGTTAGCGAGGACGACCCTCCACTTTTTTTGTTTTACCCGGCTGATCTGACCCTGCCTTCGAAGGATGCCGGCCACGGGATTCATCATGCGCTTTTCGGGATAAAGATGAAGGAAGCCTGCGATCTTGCGGGACAGGAATGTCATCTCGTGATCAAGGGCGAAGAAGCTGATGCCGAGCCCTATAAAACGCCGGAAGATTTTCTTTTTGATATCCTGCTCGCTGACTAGGGAAATCTTGTCATGAGTTGATCACGGAGATCCTTTCGCACTGCTCATGGCTCGATCGGCTGATCAAAGATCAAGATCGGGGGGGCCACTTCGATTTCGACTAATTTCCGTTCGGCAACAACTTCCGGCCCGAAGCATAGGAAAATATACCAGGATTCTACTTCGTAACTTTCAGGGTAATCACTTCGATTGAAGGGGACGAAATGAGTGGTCCATTCGCCGTTCGGCAGGAGAACGGTGTCGTCACCTTGTCGGTAGCTTCCCCAATTTTGAATCTTGTGCTCTTGAATAGTCGTCAGATTGTGGAACTGCGCGAGGTATTCGTATCCCCGCCTGTCGAGAAGTCCCCCCTTCTTCCTTTCTGCTTCTTTGGCATCTGCTCCGATGGTAGTGACAATCAGGGGAACTTCCCGGTTTGCTCGAACCCGGAACTCAACCCCGAGTAAATCTTCTCCCAATTCACTGACCATGGTATCGATTCGAAATTCGCCGTATTGGGAGTCATCAGAAATTGGACGGAATTGAACAAACAGGTTTCCCGCCTGATTCTGGCCCCGTTGTATATTGGTGCTACGCAATTCCGGTTTTCCTTCAGGGCCGTCTTTTGCAAGAAGCGTATGCACTTCCCAATCGAATGAATTCCATCCCCATTTTCTATCAGCAAGTGAAGACTTCTGGACAGTGAGCGTGTCAAAAACTTTTCGATCTTCCCGCTCCTTTTCGGACATCTCCCGGGTCTGCGTCCTGTTTTCGTAAAACTCTGCAACGAGACCGGCCGTAATGTCTTCCCTCTGCTCCGCTTCGGTAATTCCTTCCACTCTTCCTTCATACACTCCCGCAATCGTATCATCCGTCCGGGCTTCCGCAAAAAACTGTGTGCCTTTCACGGTAAGGATCGCGGCAGGTGTTTTGAGCCGGAATTCCTTCCTCTCCGACTGGAGTTGTTTTGCATCTACATTGAGGAAGAGGCTACCCTTCAATAATTCTAAACTGTTCTTGGGTCCCTCTTCGGTCCTCTCCGGAATGTGTAATTCAGTATCTTCCTGAACTTGAATGACTGCTCCTGACGTGGAATACAAGGCGACCCTACTGTCTGGATTCGTGCGAATAGACTGCCCTGAGAAGATCTGCTGACTTTGACTTGCCGACGCTATCCGGGGTTTTTCGGAGGAAGGATTTTCGTCAGTCGGAAGAGGCATGCCTGAATCAAACCATTCGCCTTCGGAAACACTTCCGAGAACCTTGCCGTTTTCGTCAAGAACCTGAAACACTCCTTCGCTGCGAATCACCGACAATTTTTGAGTGAGTGCCACGGAGACGCGAGCCTGCCACTCCTCGACGAAAGCGTTGTCTTCGGAGGACAGTCCTGAGAGCGGGACAACAAACTCTTTCCCGTTCACGAGAAGCCGAACCTTCTCCCCCTCAACAGACATTAGTTTTCCCTCAATCGACTCGCCTTGAGTATTGGTCCAGGTCCTCGAACTTTCCGATGAAGGTGCGCTCTCCTGCGAGTAACTGATTGACAGGCCGATTATGATCGTAACAGTCAAACCTACCAGATAAGGTGAAAACTGATCGTTTCTCATTCTATTCTCTAGCCGAACGTCTCAACAGTGATAACACAAAAGACGTACAAATCCACCTCGACAATGAACGAGTGAGTGGAGAAATAAATTTAAGTTTGAAAACCTATTTTGGAAAATGACTGGATTCTCCACCACGAGATTGGCATTGAGCGGAAATGATCTGATCCAGATTTGTAGACTCCGCACCTCGTAACGATTCTTTTCACTGGTAGTGCTCCCAATGTTTCTGATGGCATCCAATCTCAAAAAATCTCTGCTGCTCGTGGTTGCCGGAATCTTGATCGGACTGCTTCATCAGTTCGCTTCGATGAAAGAGTGGGAGGAAGCCACTGTCGATTTACGTTTGCAATATCGACCGAAAACAACGACTTCCGGATCAGTCGGAATCATTGCGGTCGGAGATGAAGATGTCGAATATCGAACCTTTGGGGGGTGGCCTTTTTCGCGAACGATTCATGCCGACGTGGTCAGTATTCTCCGTGCCCTCGGCGCACCTCAGATCACTTTTGATGTCATCTTCTCCGATCCTGATAAAAGTGGTCATGATGAAACTTTTGCCAACATTCTGGCTGAAAAGAACGATGTCACACTAGCCTATCATTTCGAAAATCTACAGGTTTCTGAGGTCTCCTCCGCTATCGGTGAAAATCATTTTGCGGAGGGAAATCGATATGGTGTCGATGTTCGCGACTCTCTGGCCTTTGCGGGAGAAGACCCGGTCCCTCCGGTCTTCGAAACAGTCGGATTTGGTGCAGTCAATTTCCAGCCGGAAGCTAATAATGGCAGCGTTCGCCGCATTCCATTGTTCATTCAGTACCGGGGGAAACTCTATCCAAGTCTTGCGATGGAGACGCTGATCCGATACCTCGAACTGGACCCTGACCAGATTCAAATCATCCCGGGGAAACAGATCGCTCTCATCGATACGCCGAAGGGTAATTTCGAAATTCCAGTCGATGAACGCCTTCAATATCGCGTCAACTACACGAGTGATAGCACCGATTTCGAACCTGCTTTTCAATATTTGGACCTTTACCGGGCGGTAGATGATCCAGAGCAGGCGGCAACGATTTCGAAAGCAATCAGTGGAAAGCCGGTCATTATTGGCAACGCTTCCACTGGAACTTCTGATATTGTCTCCACGCCGATTGGGCGCCTCTACGGAATGCTCGCTCAGGCTACCGTAATTTCGAACATCCTGGACCGGAATCACCTGAAGTTCCTTCATCCCTGGATGCAAGTCGCGGGGTTGGGAGTATGTGGTCTTCTTCTTGGCCTCCTCTTCCGCCTGCAATCCCCGGTCGCGATTATTTTTTCAGTTATCTTTTTTGCTTCGATCTATCTCGTTGGCGCTTATTTTTTTGCGGTGAAGAACTGGATGATTCCGGTTCTCCCTGTTTTGGAGCTTTCTGCTCTTGCCATGATTTCTTCGCTCTGGTCTCAAGTCATCCAGGCGAAAGACGAAACGGGACGAACTCTGAGGACGCTCAAGAAGTATGTTTCCCCATCCGTTGCCGAGAGAGCATTGAGAGAGGAGACGTATCGCAAAATCGAAACCGAGCGACGTGAGATCACCGTCTTCTTTTCTGACATTCGAGGATTCACTGATTGGTCTGAGAGGAAAGAGCCGGAGGAGATCACGATGGTGCTAAACGAGTACTTGGAAGCAATGACACAGTTGGTTAATGAGTTCGGTGGGACATTGGACAAGTTTGTCGGGGATTGTGTGATGGTTCTTTTTAATGCGCCTGAAGAAACTGAAAACCATGCGGTCCGTGCCGTTGAAATGGCTTTTGCGATGCAGGACCGCATTCGAGAACTCAGTGAATCCTGGAGTGCAAGAGGGCAGGATCCCATCGAAGTTGGAATGGGAATCAATACCGGGTTCGCAACGGTTGGAAACTTCGGGTCGGAGATCTACTCCGACTACACCGCGATTGGAAATTGCGTGAACCTTGCCGCGAGAATTGAGTCGGAAAGTAAACCGGGGGAAATTCTGGTCTCAGAGGCAATGAAGGGCCGACTTGGCCGTGCCTTCTCAGCGAAGGATTGCGGAAAACGCACGCTGAAGGGAATCAGTGAACCGGTGCAGGTATTTCTCGTGGAACGAAACTGAGGTAATTGATTGCCCCTTGGATCTTTCCTGAGGAATACCGGACGCTGGAAAGGTTGTAAGAGCTGGCATTCTGCATTTACTTCCCGCTGATTCGGGCGAATGAAGAAGCTTAGGTTCTGGATTTTGTCTTCTTGAATCAACATTTATTTCATGGCCGCTTCTCTACGATCCCGACTCGTCCTCACGACCTGTCTTGTTCTCGTCTTTATCGGAGGGGGCTGTGCTTTGGCTTGGCAAATTCTCTGGCAAATGGAGATCGCGCTGATGATTGGGGCGTCAGTGGAAGCGACGGCGATCACGGTCGCGGTGACGATGGGGGGACTAGCCGCCGGTGCGCTTTCCTCTCCTGCCTGGGTAGAGCGGCGATTACTCCGGTGGAATCCGTTGACCCTGCTCGGGGTTCTCGAAATACTTATTGTGCTCACGGCGGGGCTTCCGATCTGGCTCGGGGGTGTCCTTTCGGAAATCGATACATTGGTGTTTCAGAAGTCGCCTTCTCTCGCAGGGGTGAGCCAGTTTTTCCTCTCCGCCCTCACGCTCGGGCCGGCGACTTTTCTCATGGGGGTGACGGTGCCGGTTTTCGGGAAGCTTTCCCATTTTCTGGGGAAAGAGTGTGGACGAAGAATCGCGGTCTCTCATCTCTACGCAATGAACCTGTTAGGTGCGGTGCTCATGGTCGGAGCGGTGGCGTTCTATTTTCTGCCTGTCTTTGGCAGGGCGGAGACAACCGCGTTAGTTTTCTTAATTCAGTTAGGAATTGGATTTTTTGCTGTATTCGTCGGGGCGAGAGCAAGCAAGGCCGATGTCGCGGGTGAAACCGGAACCGTCGATCTTTCAGCACCACTGGGGAGGGTGGACCTCGGACTCGCCTTTGCCTCGGGGTTTGTCGTTCTGGCTCTTGAAGTGGTGTGGTTTCGTCTCCTCCGTATTGCCTGGCTCAGTACGACGGATGCCTTCGCGCTCATGCTCATGACTTTTCTCCTCGCGTTATTCATCGGGGCGCGTTGCAGTGGGCGCCTCACTGCGAACCGACATCCTGCTTCGTTTTTATTGGCGGGCGGCGTGCTCGCGCTCCTTGCGACGCCTTTGCTGGAGCGGTTTGACGGCTGGTCAGTGAGCGGCGGTGCATACGGCCCGCGAGTCGCCGGCCGGATCGCTCTGTCGCTTTTGGTGATGGGGCCTCCGGTGGTCTTGATGGGCGTCTGTCTCCCCGCGTTGCTTGATCGGGCGGGGAATGTGCGAAGCTGGGCGCGCTTGTATGCGTTGAACACATTCGGGGCCGTTCTCGGCAGTCTTGGCACGGCCTGGCTTCTTTTTCCTCTCGTCGGACCGGTTGCGAGTAGTTGGATTCTCGCCTCTGCGGCGGCGTTGGCCGGTCTCTTGTTTAGTCGGAGAAAAGAGGGGGCGCGAGGTCAGGTTTCTCTCGGGCTCGCGGCAGTCGCGACCGCTCTTGCAATGGCGATCTTCTTCGCCACCGGCGTCGGGCGTTCGAGAGCATCGGGACCGACTGTGATGCTGCGGGGCGAGCACACCATGTTGGCGCATCGAGATGCTCCAGACTCATCAACGAGCGTCATTTCGATTCAACATGGCAGGGGGATTGATGAACAATACCGCGTCCTCTTTATTGATGGCTACGCGGCCTCAGCGGAGTTTGGTAATGCGAGTCACTACATGGTGGAAATGGGGCGCCTCCCCACCGCAATGCACCCTGGTCCAGAGTCAGCATTAGTGATCTGTTATGGCACTGGCCAGACCGCGAACGCGGTGAGAAACTATGGCGCAGAGCGGATCGATATTGTGGACATCAATCCGGCGGTCTTCGAACTTTCCCCCTTCTTTCCGGGGAATGAAAAAGTGTTGGACGATCCAAAAGTGACGACTCAGGTGATGGATGGACGCGCCTGGTTGCGGCGTTCCAGCCAGCAGTATGATGTCGTTACCTTAGAGCCGATGCCGCCTTTTTTCTCAGGGAGTAATGCGCTCTACTCCACCGAGTTTTATGAGGAGATTAATCGTCACCTCAACGATGGCGGCATGGTCGCGCAGTGGTTTCCGATGCATCTCATGTCAACAGCGCACGCGAGAGCGGTCGCGGCCTCTTTCCTTGCTGTTTTTCCGGCGGCGGTCTTGTGGATTGATCCGCTCAACCGCGACAGCGGCGGAGCCCCGCAGCAGGGGATTCTGCTCGGGATTCAGGGAAGTGCCGGGGAACTGAACGAGCGCCTGGGCATTCCGGTTCCGGTGGAGGTGGCGCTTTTTTCCGAGGGGTTAAAACGCTTCACCAAGGGCGCGGATGAGGTCACGGATGACAATCAACTCCTCGCCTACGGCAGGGAAGGATTGCATCGTTTCGACCTCTCGCGGCGGCGTTTTGCGGCAGAGACTTATGCGGCGGTTAGGGCAGCGGCGGCGCGTGACGATTGATCAGGCGCCTGCTTTTTTCTGCGCCGCTTTCTGGCTGCGCCTGCTGATTTCGCGCAAGGCTGAGATCACGGCCGGTGGACTCGCGGGGAAGGGGCAGAGCAGATCGATATCCGCCTGACTCCCCGAGGAGGAAAGGACTTCACAAAGCGCTTCGCGGATTGACCCGGCAAGAATCACGGGAGCCTCCGAGCAGGGATCGCCGGCGATGGTAAGGGGATCGCCGAGGGGACGGAGACGATCCGTGATGACCTGAAGGGGGGCGTCGGCAAATCCGGGAAAGGCTTCGCGGACGGGATTTACGCCCTCGCCCGGAGACTGGCTTTCAGATAGGAGCCAATCAGTTCCCAAGGTGAAGGAGCGCATGAGTTGGGCAAAGTCGCGATCCCCCTGATTCGCTGAAGGCGATCCTTCGTGGGCAATATCGACGCGTAAGATCTGAATCTCTCCGGTGAAGAGATCGACCTGGATCTCGGTGACGCCGGCGGCATAGGTAAACGAGGTGAAGGGCCAGCCTGCCCCGAGCTCAGGATCCCACCAGAGGTTGGGCGTCCGGTGGTAACCTGTCTCGATGAGGTTGACCCGCTTTCGCCAGGCTCCCTCGATGACTTCTTTGAAAAGGAGTGGATTGCCGGGCGCGAGATCAGAGCCGACAAAGCCATTCGCGAAGCGGATCGCCTCGAGCTCAATTCTCGTTTCGCCACGGGAGGCGAAGAGTTGCAGGGCCACTTCCCGGAGCCGCGACTGCAGGCTGCGGCAGGCGTCGGCGAGAGCGCGGAGAACGAGTCCCGAGGCATCCGTGCCGATCACGGGGGTGGCGCGGGGAAGCGACTCGAAATCGTTAAGGACGACATGGACCGTCTTTTCCTCGACGCCGAGATGCTTGGCGACTTCTTCGCGAATTTGCGCGTCAAAGCCATCGTTCAAATCGACAAGAGCAACCCGGGCGGTGACCGAGCCGTCGCCGAGGATTTGCACGATGACGGCGGCTGCATTTCGTTCTGATCGCGGATCACCGATACCGAATTTAAGTGGGATGATTCCGATCCCCCGCTTGTAGCTGGAATTTTTTCGATTCCATTTTTGAATCTCCTTCGCCCGCTCTTCGTAATTGCTGCGGCGGAGGACTTGATGCCAGACCCGGAGAATGGAAGCGGCATTGACCGGTTGCCCGTAGGGCGTTGTTTTCAGGCCCTCCTCATCTCCGTAGAAATTCTTTTCGCGAACTTTTGCCGTGGAAAGTCCGGTGGCGTTGGCGACCCGGCGAATGATTTCCTCCATCGCCCAGGTGGATTGCGCGGCGCCTTCGGCGGCGAGGCTTGAAGTCACGATTTGATTGGTGCGGCAGAGTCGTGCGCTCAGACTGAGATGCGGAATTCCATAGACGGCGTCGCCATGGAGAAGGGCCCGGTCGAGCGCGTTGGTCGAGTCATTCACGAACCAGCCGCCATCGAGCGCGAGGCGAAGATCGACCGCATTGATTTTCCCGTTCTTCTCAAATCCGACCGTGAACTCGGCGCGGGCTTCGTGACGTTTCCCGGCGAGGAGAGGCGAGTCACTGACCTGGAGCTCGACGGCGCAGTGACACTTCATGACCGCATGAGTGAGGAGGGCGGAGAGGCGAACCGGTTCGGTCTCGAGAGCACCGCTCAGTCCCGGAAGATCGACAGGCGAGAGATGGATGCTTGACTCCGGAAGCTCTGCCGCTTTGGCCACGGCGCTGCGAACGGCGGTGGGTAAAATGGAGGCCGCATCGACAACGAGCGCCGATCCCTGGTTTTCGGGACGGATCCTGATTTTGATGCCGGGATTCGGAATGACGTGCTGCGGCGCGATCGTGAGGTGACCACTGAGCTTGTCCGTGCTTTGCTTGATCCCCTTTGCGACATCTCCCCGTGAGCACTTGCGAGGCTCCTGATGGAAGCTTCCGAGGGCAATCGATTGTTCGAGTGTCAGGACAGCCGTGTCGGTGTGATACTCGACGTCAATTTTCGAAGCGGCGAGGCGGCAGGTCGCGAGATCGGTGGCAACGACGAGGGCGACCGGCTGTCCGACGTAGAAGACTTCCTCTTCCGCGAGAAGAGGTTCGCCCGAAAAATCATTTCCGAGGGAGTTCTGAAACGGCGGGAGATCCTCCGCGAAGAGAATTCGGGAGACTCCTTCCACAGAGCGGGCTTCATCGCCATTTTTCCGGGCGATGACAGCGGCGGCATGAGGGCTTTCGAGAATGTAGGCGACGAGTTGTTTCGACCGGGAGTGCCAGCCCGATTTCTCTTCGCTTTGCTCCTTTTCACCCAATTCGAGACGGCGACGACGAAGGCGCTCACCGAAGGTCTCACCGAAGGTCTCGCCGCCGGATTCGGCAGGAGGATCAGGGAGTCGGAACGGGGTGATGTTGTCTTCAGGATCGCTCATGAGCAGGGGACTGAGTCACCGAAGCGTCGTCGCGCCTCGCTCAGGGCGCGACGGCGTCGAAAAAGGGATGGTCAAGTTTGGCGAAATCACCGGCGGCAGTCAGCTCGGTCGCGCGAATGCTTTCCGGTGTCGGATGTTGGAAAAAGAATTTCTGAAGGAGGGTCGCGGTGAGTGTTTTTCGATACTCAGCATGGTCGCCCGCTGCATCAGAGACTTCGACGGTTTCGATGAGGAGGGGAAGCGCTGCGAAGATCGTCTTTTCCTGATACAGCTTTCCAGCAAGGAATTCCTCGACCTCTCGTGCGCGGAGGGGCGCATCGCCGATCCCGGTATACGCAAGGCGGGCTTTTGCGATGACCCGGTCGCGCAGTTCGAAACAGAAGGCAGCGGTCGCATACGGCTCGGCAAGAGAGCGGCGCGGGGCGGAAGTGTAGGTGTCGCAGATCGAAGCGGTCACGCCTCTCGCGGCGAGCGCGCTGTCGGTGGAGCGGGGAATGATGACGCTGCGAACGATTTCACCGGGGGAAAGAATCGTTCCTCCTTTTTCGGTGTAAAACTGGGAGATCGGAGCGTTGCGCTCGCCGTCTTCGGAGAGGAGGAGCACTCGTGCATTCAGCGCCATGAGGAGAGGCGAAAGCTGCCCACGGGGCCACGCGGTGGCGAGATAGCCGCCCAGGGTAGCGCGATTCCGAATCGCCCGTGAGGCAAAGCGACGCAGGATCTTGGTGAAGGCGACGCACTCCCGGCCAATCAACTCGGCGACCTGGGTGAGCGGAACGGCGGCCCCGATTTCCCAGGACTCCTCCGTCGTGATCGAGCTGTTCAGTTCTTTGACTCCTTCGAGCGAAATCAGGCTGGGCCACTCGACTTCGGCACTGAGGCGTCCGATTTCGGTCGCCCCGGCGACAAAGCGGGAATCAGGATACTGTTTCTTGAGCTTGAGCAATTCGACGATCGTTCCAGGCTGGTAGAATCGGCGCTTGCGATCATCGACGTAGCTGAGCGGCGATTTGTCCTTCATCTTGAAGAGCTGCTTGGTGAAGCGGTCGCCGAAGATATCCCGCCGCCCTGTCCACACGGTGCTTTCCTGGCCGGATCGCTCGGCTTTGATCGCGGCTTCGTGGCGGAGTTGTTCCGTCGAAGCAAAGACCTGAGCCGCGGCGTCCCGGATCGCCGGAACATTCGCGGTATGAGCAATAACGGAATCAAACTGGTCGCTCGTTTGACCCTGCCGCCGGAGGTCAGGTCGATAGTAGCCCTCAAAGATGAGTGCCGTGAGAGAGGCATTGCGATCATCACTGCATTCGAAATGACCGCCTTCGAGGGCGAGGTTGACGGGGTGATCAGGCTCGGTTGAGCGAATGCCCTCCGGGGTCCAGATCTGGCGACCGGCGAGCATCGGGAGCAGAATCAACCCGGCATCGATGACGCGGAAGCGGTGCCGGTCTCCTTCGAGGTCTCCCATGACGACGAGGGAGCCGCCATTCCAGGCGTCATGCTCCGCAAAGCGCTGGAAAGTGAGATCGAGCCCGGAAAGAAATGAGGCGAGACTGCAATGAGTATCCTCTTTTTCGACACGGCATTCACTGCCGTCGAGTTCGAACGTAAACCAACTTTGCATGCTTATCAGAGTCGGTGATAATGATAAGCAACTCCTGATTGCAAGAGAAGCCGAACTTCACCGAACCTCTCTGATACCATAAATACGTTGAAAGCACAGGGTAAAATTTGAGAGGCATTTCAGCGGCGGTGATTCCAGTCGGGCGAGCGGTAGCGGCTCACGGCCAGTCTCGACGCTTCTTCAAGGAGGGCTTTCTGCTTTTCTTCAGGAAAGGGGGCGACTTTTTTCGCGAGCTGCTTCAGGAAAGGACCTGACCAGGCGGCGTGGTCTTCGCGCAAAAATGACGGGATGCGAATACTCCCCTGATGAATGACGCTGCCACGACTCCGTCGCTGCGCACCGCCTCCGATTTTGGTGCCGTTTATCCCGTCCATTAGATCTGAGGCCACCGGATTTTCGAAGCAGGGACCCGTCGCGGGATTGCTCGTGTCTTCTGCCAGAGAGAGTTTCACCTTCGCTGATCTCAGTGCGTCGCGGATTGACTCGTGAATCCAACGGTAGCGGAGATCGAGCTGTATCCGGGCAGGGTCAGTTTCGCGGGGAAGGGTGAGCAAAAAGGTGAGATCCTCTCCATGCTCGACCTGGCCGCCGCCGGTGTATCGACGGATTGCAGGGATGGAGGAATCTTCCGGGTAGGGTTCGGAATAGCCGAAGGTCAGGGCCGGTTTCGTCCAGTGATAGAAGCGGATCACCGGCAGCCCGGTTTCGTGTGAGAAATGGAAAATGGTTTCATCGAGCGCCATCTGAAATGCGCAGTCGCCGGGGGCAGGCGCTTCCCACAGGTAAAGAGTGTCGAGTTTCAAAGCGGCCGGGGCATTGGTAAGTTGGTGGTCGTTCTAAAGAAGAGGCGATCCGGTTGCTTGTCAGGCGAATCTTCGGGGGTATCGCCTCGAGAAGATCGTGCCTTCTGCGGGCGGGCCGCCCGCAGCTACCCTGAGCCAGGTAGCGACGAGCGGCCCGCTCGTTGAGGAAGTTTTCCGGCGGAAGATCGTGCCTTCTGCGAGCGGGCCGCCCGCAGCTACCCTGAGCCAGGTAGCGACGAGCGGCCCGCTCGTTGAGGAGTGCGAGATCAAGTTGTCGGGGATGAATGAAACTGAAGGTCACTGATGCCTGCGAATGGTATGGATTTGAAATCCGTTACGGAGAATCAAGGGATCCCGACTACGGAATGCAATTCC
>CAZOUP010000014.1:2255-56513 GCA_964583035.1 uncultured Akkermansia sp. | reverse complement strand
CGCCTCTTTGCGGCAGGATCCCGATGTCATTCTCGTCGGCGAAATTCGGGAACGCGAGACGATACGCACAGCGATCACGGCGGCGGAAACGGGTCACCTAGTTTTTGCGACGGTCCACGCGCCTGACTGTGCCGGTGCGATCCAGCGGATTGTCTCGGTTTTTCCCTCCGACGAGCAGCCGGGAGTGCTCCGCCAACTCAGCATGAATCTTCGCGGTGTCCTCGCGCAGCATCTCGTTCCCGCAGACGGTCCCGCTGCGGGAAAGCGTCAGGATTTCGGACTCGGAAAGAGGACCCGCGTTCTCCTCAGCGAGATTCTCCAGATCACCCCGGCCGCCGCAAACCTCGTCGCCAAGGCGCAATTCATCCAGCTGTCCTCGACGATGGAAACTGGCTCACGGTACGGCATGCAGACCCTTGAACAGAATCTGCTCAGCTGGATTCGCTCAGGGCACATTCTTAAGCCGACCGCGCTTTCCTACACACGCAATCCGAAAGTGCTGGAACAGAGACTCACCCGCGAAACTACGGGTGGCACGTCGTCACCGAGGGCAACTCTGCGCTGAACAAACCAAGACTTCTAACCTGAACTATTCATGAAAGATTTTCCCGCTTCTTGCCAGCTCTTGAAACGACTGCGTTCCGGCCCGATTTTCGTCCTCGACGTATTCACGAATACGCCTGCGGGGAAAACCGGTCCGCGCCTTGTCTTTTCAAGAGCTGGCTGCGCCTCGGTCCAATCCTCATGAATAGATCAGGCTAACCGTCTTTCCAAAACAATGTCCACGAATCCGAGTCCCGCCTCCGCCGATGCCGCCCGCGTCACCGGCACCCCTGCGGTCGGCGTGGCTCCTCTCGATCTCGAAACGATAAAATTCGATCCGCGATGGGCGATGCGAGTGCCGCCGGGACTGATGGTGCGCCGCCGGTTTATACCACTCCTCGAACTCGACGGCGCGCTTCACGTCGCGGTCGAAAAATCGCTCGACGACAATTCGCGTCGCTTTCTTGAAAGGCTCGCAGGATGTCCGGCAACGCCCGTGGTCGCCACCACCGCCTCGATTCGATCACTACAGGCAAAACTCTTCGGCAACCTTCGCGAGGCGATCTCGATGGAGCGCCCTGTCATTGATACAAGCACAGCGAAGACTGACAACGATGAACCATCTCCAGAAGAGGCGGTCGAAATTTGTGACCAACTTCTTAAGAGCGGTATCGTGAGGCAGGCCTCAGACATCCATTTCAATGTGCGTCGCACTGGCGAGGTGCAAGTGAGACTGCGAGTCGATGGTTCTCTCGTCGACGATCTTGTCCTGCCGCCCTCGTTGCGGAACCCGGTCTTCAATCGGATCAAAGTTCTCGGCGGTCTCGATATTTCAGAAAAGCGTGCCTCGCAGGACGGTTCCTTTCGCTACGATCCCGGTCCTGCGCTCCCATCGATTGAGGTTCGCGTCGCGACGATCCCGGCCCGACACGGGGAGCGGGTCACGCTTCGTCTCCTCTCGCGCGATGGCGGACTACTCACTCTCGGAGGCCTCGGCTTCGGCGACCGCCACCGTGCTCTCTACGAAAAAGCGATCACCCTTTCCCACGGCATGATTCTCATCACCGGCCCGACCGGAAGTGGGAAGAGCACGACCCTCTACGCAGGGCTGAAGTATCTCCTCGCGAAAAAAACAGTCAACGCGATGACGGTCGAGGACCCGATCGAATACGAGATCGAAGACGTGACTCAAACCGAGGTCGATGCGAAGCGGGAGAAAGTTTCCTTCGCCAGCTCCCTGCGAAGTATTTTACGACACGATCCCGATGTGGTCATGTTAGGTGAGATTCGCGACCGGGAAACGGCGGAACTCGCGGTCCGTGCCTCGCTCACGGGACACCTCGTCCTCAGCACGCTGCACACGAACACGGCAGTGGGTGCGGTGACGCGATTGATCGATCTCGGGGTGGATCGATTTCTCATCGCCTCGGTTCTCCGACTCGTCGCGGCGCAGCGACTCGTACGGCGACTCTGTCCCCATTGTTCACAGGAAGATCAGATCACCGCGGAGGAGGCACTCGCTCTTCGCGACCCGAGGCTTGAGGGCCAATCCTGCCGCCGCCCCGGAGGCTGCCTCCACTGTGCGGGTCGAGGCTTCACCGGGAGGACCGGACTTTTCGAAATCGTCCCCATCGGGGCGGAGGAAGCCGATGCGATCGGCGGCGGTGCCGGCACAGATTCCATCGAGGGTCGCCTCCGGCAGAGAAGCGATGAGCGGGGGCATGCTTCGCTCCTCAGTAACGGAGTCGATAAAATTCTCGCCGGGGAAACCACCGTCGCGGAAGTCCTCGGCGCGACCCTCGAATTCGCCTGATTTCTTTCCCCTTTTTTGAACCAACGACGACCTCATGACTTCCTTCGAATACACAGCGACAACTCCCGGTGGCAAGACCGTGGAAGGCCGCCTCCAGGCTGAGTCGGTCGAAGCGCTGCGTTGGAATCTGATCGAAAAAGGACTCAAGCCAGAGCGCGTTCGCGAGGCTGGACCCGCCCCTAAATCCATTCTCCTGTCCCCGCACGATTGGCTCAGTCCCAGCTCCATCCACATCGAGCTGACCCTGCGCCAAATCGCCGTGATGTTGCGCAGCGGGCTCACGCTGCTCGCCGCAATTGAGACTGTGATCGAGCAACCACCCTCTCGCGCCGTATGCCGCGTTTACGAGAAAATCCGCGAACAGGTCGAGAATGGAGCCGCCTTTGCCGAAGCTCTCGCCGAGCACAAATGTTTCCCGCCGGGCGCGATTTCGATGATCGCGATGGGAGAGGAGAGTGGAAATCTCGATACCGTGATCGAGCGCAGTGCCCTGACGATGGAGACGCGGCGGCGGAATAAAGCGGCCACGGTGACCGCGCTTTTCTACCCCGCCTTCACCTTCATTTTTGCGATCGGCATTTGTGTCTACATGGTCGTGGCGGTGATACCACCGATGAAGAAGGCACTCAGCGCGCTCGGCCGAAACCTCCCCCCGATGACGCAGTCGCTCCTCGACATTGCCGACTTTTTCGCGCAGTGGGGCCTCATCGTTGTGTCGATTATCGTCATCCTCGGGATCGTGGTTTTACTCCTCTGGCTCTGGCCTCCGGGGCGGCTCGGGATTGACCGCTTCTTCCTTCGCGTCCCCCTCGTCGGCACGATTCTCCGAACCGGTGCGACGGCCCTTTTCGCCCGAACCATGGGCACGCTCCTGAGCAGCGGCATCCCGCTTGTCGAAGGCTTGCGGATTGCCGGCGGCATTCATGCGAATCGCTATCTCACCGCCGTGGTCGAGTCTGCTCGCCGTCGCATCCTTGAAGGCGGCGCTCTCGCTGAGAGCCTCTCTCGCCCTCACGCCTACACGCCCATGATGTTGAAAATGATCGGCGTCGGCGAGGCTTCGGGAAACCTCGAGGAGACGCTCGAGCACGTCGCTAACTTTCACGATGACCAGCTTCAGTCTCTCATCAAGCGCCTCAGCGCGATGCTCGAACCCGCGATCGTCCTCTTTGTCGGCATCCTCGTCGGCTACGTCTACATCGCCTTTTTCGTCGGGCTCTACGGCGGGATGTAAGTTCATTTCACGACAGGCACACTTTCCAAACACCAGACATGACACGACACACCAATCCCTCCGGACAGACGGCGTTTCCGCGACCGTTTCTTGCGATCATCGCCTTTATCGCCGCCTCCATTTTTCACTCTTCCTTCGCGCAGGAAGTCGTGACTGACCCGACGCAAGCATCGACGGAAATGGAAGAAGTGCTCCGCGCCCTGAGGGCTGATCAGGCTGAGACCGAGGCTCCGAGCAGTGCAACTCCTATCGCACTGCCTCCGATTCAACTTGCCGGTGTCGTCGTCGGCGCACGTGCTGGGGCCGGCGTCAGTTCAGGCACGGGCATCTTTCGCGCAGGCGAAAGTTCCTTCATGGCGAGGGAAGGAGAGACACTCTCACATGGCCGATCCAATTTCCTGGTGAAAACAATCAACGCCTCCCTGATCTTGCTTGAGGATACCGCAGGCGGACCCGACCTCGTCCTTCGCTCGCAAACCCCTTCGACCGATCGCAACACACGGGGCACCATCGCCGTCGTCGAATTTCGTGAAGTGCCTCTTTCTCTAGCCGCACGAGCCATCAGCGAAGAGACTGGAATCCAAATCGCAGTGTCCGCCGAAGCTCGCGACATTCCCATCAGCATCTACCTTGAAGGAGTGAGCGGACCCGAGATTCTTGACTCCCTAACATTAACTCATGGACTCTACATGTCGGATGTTCCGGGGGCCGACATTGTGAGGCTCCACACCGGTCAGGAATACGCGCGGGACGCCAATTCATTCCTCGAAGAGCGCACCGAGGTCTTCACCTTGAAATACCCCAACGCCCGAGATGTCGCGCTTTCGATCCGTGATCTCTTCGGTGATCGGGTCCGACTCTCCAACCAACTGAATCAGAATAATCAGCCTGGTCAGCATTTGACACAGGACCTCCAGCAGCGGCTCGAACGCTTTGATGTCATCGACGCACGCGGTCAGGGATTCGGAGTCGATTCTCAGAATGGTGGTGGGAATTTAGGGAATAACAATCGATTGGGGAACCAGGGGCTGAATGGTCAAAACCTGAGGAACCAGCAAAACTTCGGTCAGCAGAATTTCGGCCAGCAAGGCATGAATGGTGAGGTTGAGGTGGACCGAGTTGCCTTGGGCGAAGATCTCTCTGCCTCAGAAATCGCGGCCCTCGCATCAGGAGACGAGGCGATGATCCAGCAGATCATCGAGGCACGAGCTGATATCTACGTCACCGTGATCGACCGACTCAATAAGGTCATGGTCCGAACGCGTGATGAAGAGACGATGCAGGAAATTTGCGAACTGATCACCTCGATCGATGTCGCAACCCCGATCGTTTTGCTCGAAGTGAAAATCATGGAAGTCGAGCTCTCGCGCGGTGTGGAGTCCGCTTTTGACTGGAGCTTTGATGCCGGCAATGTCGCGGGGAGCTTTCTCCCTAGTGGTCCGGCAAGCAATGGAGATCTCGTTTTCAGCATCATGAATTCCTCCTTCCAAGCTCAGATCCGTGCGCTTCAAGAGGGGAACAAAGTCACCATGCTGGGCAAGCCCATGCTCCTCACTGCCAACAACGAAGTGAGCCGACTCTTTATCGGCGAAGAAGTTCCCCTGAACCGGAATTTTCAGGGCGGGCAGACCCTTGCCACTCAGGGAGGACCGATTATCACTCCGAGCAATACCGATATCGAATTTCGGCCCGTGGGATCGACCTTGCTCATCACGCCAAACATCAACGACGACCGGACTGTTTCCCTCCGCGTACTCCAAGAGGAATCTCGAATCGTCGAACAAGGCGCCCAGATCCTTGTCCCCGATCAAGGTGGAGGCTTCGCGAACCAGCTCATCGACACGGTCGCGTCGCAAACGGCGAGCGGAACCTTCGTCGCAAAAGACCGACAGACGATCGCGATCGGAGGAATGATCACAGAGAAACTCCAGTCGCGCCGCTCCCAGATTCCGGTCCTCGGGGACATTCCCGTCGTTGGATTCCTCGCCAGAAATCAGCGAGTCGAGCGCGAGCGAAAAGAAATCGTCCTTTTGCTCACTCCCCACATCATCAAGACGCCCGGCGAAGGCGAAGCAATCAGTCGGCAGATCGTTGAAAAAAATTCTTACCACCCCAACTCACCCCACGGAGAAGGCGAACTCGGTGCCTTCGTCCGACCGAATGTCCTCACCACCGGAAGCGAAGAATTTGGACCGCTCGACAAGATCCAGGAGAAACAGGTCTTGCGAGCTCAGCCCGTCACGATGGGGGAAAAAACGCCGCCAGCACCCCAGAAAAAGGGACTGTTCAAGAATTGGCGGAGGTAATCTCCAAGGTCGTGAAAAAAACCCTTGGGAATCTCACTGTTACACTTCTACGTCACGACATTTCTCATCGAGAAAAGCGGCCACTTTGCGAATCGTTTCATCGTCGAGAACCCGTTTTTCTTGGGGGAGCCAGCCAATGACCTGCTTGTCATTCATCACTTGAACAGACACTTCACGAGCTTCGCGGGTAACCCACCACCCGGGGTAGACAACAACCGGAGTCACTTTCAGCGTACCGAAGATCTTTTCGAGGAGCTTACCGAGTTCTTTCGCCTGGAGTTTGGCTTGCTCAATAGGCTTGGCCGACTCGCTTTCAGGAAATCGAACGACACGCTCATCGAATCTAATTTTGTGACCCTCTTCCTCACCTTTCATTTTCCGGCGATACTTGGTTTCGATCGTAAACACGCCGGGAGGTCCAACGAGGACATGATCAATGTTCCCGTAGTCGATTGGGAAATCGTGGAACACATAGAAACCGTCTCGATACAGAATCGATACAGAATCGATAATTGGTTCCCCACTAATTGCTCGCCGACCAATCCCAGTCTCTTCCGCCTGAACTGGTGAGCATCACGAAAAAGTCTCGTGCCGAAAAAGGCAGTGACGGCGATATACAAAATCACCGAAACGGTGAGTCGGACTGCCTCTGAAGAGCCTGCAATGGGGATGCTGGCCATCGCAAATAGTGCAGCCGGCATCGCCGAGAGCATCAAGAGATTTTCTCCCATTTTTTCTTCAAGAATTCTCACTTCCTGAGTAAGCGTGTAGCCGGGATACCGGCAGACTTTTCGGGAGACAGGCGATTTGCGCCGATACTCGCCAGCCCGCCAGCGAGCTAAGAACAGCCCTAGACCAACCACGAACATCGGTAGAAGAATTGCCGCAATGAGAAGTAGATACAATGTCATGGATAGAGATCCAGCAAAGAGGAGTTGAAGTTTTCTCGGACTATTCGAACCATCCTAAGCCTCCTCCTTGGAGTTCATGCCGCTCTTTCCCACTTTCCCACTTTCCCACTTTCCTACTTTCCCACCCCCTACTCCCGCTCGATGCGGAAGATATACTCGCCGGGGCGTTGCAGCGCGAGGCGATCCCGAGCGACGGCCTCGAGATAGTCTTTGTCGGTTTTGAGGAGTCGATGCTCCTGACGAAGCCGGATCACCTGCTCCTTTTTCACTGCCTCAATCTGCTTGAGGCGATTGATCTCCGCCGTCAATTCATCCTGCCGATCCAGTTCCGGACCGTAGAGCTTGTAGACGGAGAGCGCGAGAAGCAGATAAATCACCACCTCCATGCCCCGGGAAAGTCGCTGCCAAAGATTTGACGGCGACTTTCCGCCCTCTTCCTGAATCTGGAGAGGGAGATCGGGATGATCCTGAAATTCGGGGTCACGCATAGGTGGGAGATACGGCTTCTGCCGCGAGGGTTAAACGCGGATTTTTCCGCCGTAGATCGCATCTTCACCCAACTCTTCCTCGATGCGGAGGAGCTGGTTGTATTTTGCGATCCGGTCAGAGCGGCTCAGCGAACCGGTCTTGATTTGTCCTGCATTCGTCGCAACCGCGATGTCAGCAATCGTGCTGTCTTCGGTCTCACCGGAACGGTGACTGATCACGCTGGTGTAGCTGTTTTCCTTGGCCAACTCAACGGCGTCCAGCGTCTCGGTGAGTGAACCGATCTGGTTCACTTTCACGAGGATGGAGTTCGCGACGCCGAGGTCGATTCCCTTCTGGAGGAAGTCGGTGTTGGTTACAAAAAGATCATCACCGACGAGCTGGGTGTTTTTCCCCATTTTTTCGGTGATCACTTTCCAACCGTCCCAATCGTTCTCGTCACAACCGTCTTCGATTGAAAGAATCGGATAACGGGACTGAAGGTCGAGGTAGTAATCAACGAGTTCCGCTGCCGTCTTCTCGGAATTGTCCGACTTGTGGAAGACATACTTGCCCTTCTCCTTGTTGTAGAACTCGGAGGAAGCGACGTCGAGAGCGATGAAGATTTCCTCACCGAACTTATAGCCAGCTTTATCGACCGCCTGAGCGATCACGGAAAGCGCGTCGTCGGCAGAATCCAGCTTCGGAGCGAATCCGCCCTCATCACCAACCGCAGTGGAAAGACCGCGATCCTTAAGCACCTTCTTGAGCGCGTGGAAAATCTCAGCGCCCTGTCGGAGAGCCTCGCGGAAGCTGGAAGCGCCCTTGGGCACGATCATGAACTCCTGGAAGTCAATCGGAGCATCCGAGTGCGAGCCACCATTGATGATGTTCATCATCGGGACGGGAAGAACCTTTGCGTTTGGTCCGCCGATGTACTTGTAAAGTGGCATTCCGAGCTGGTTCGCCGCCGCGTGGGCCGTCGCGAGAGAAACTCCGAGGATCGCATTCGCCCCGAGCTCCTTCTTGTTCGGGGTGCCGTCGAGTTCGAACATCGCTTTATCGACAACGGTCTGCTCAGTGGCGTCGATGCCAACGAGTTCAGGGCAAATCTTATCATTCACGGCCGCAACCGCCTTGAGGACCCCCTTACCGAGGTAGCGGCTCTCGTCTCCGTCACGAAGCTCCCAGGCCTCATGCTCTCCGGTGCTCGCTCCGCTTGGCACGGCTGCTCGTCCGATCGCTCCGCCTTCAAGTTCGACATCGACTTCAACGGTTGGATTTCCACGGGAATCGATGATTTCGCGAGCGCGAATATTGGTAATGGTAGTTTCTAGCATGACTTGGTCTTGGTTACTTTCCTATTATTTAAGAAATCTTCAATATCAAAAAGACTGAAATTATAGTCAGTCCGATATATCTCTTCGGCCAGCGGTAATCGAAACCGCCCGAAATGCAAGCATCAACCTCGCAACAAGGCGGGTTGGAGAGGAATGATCGCCCCGGATCAAGCACCTCGGCTTTGAATCATTTCCCGGATCGAATCTTCGAAAAGGATGAGAACACCAAGGATTAAAATTGTGATCACGAGCCAAACGTAGCCGATCAGCATCCCGATCGCGCCGAGGGTCTGCCCCGGAGCGGGATGGACGGGACTGTGTCTGGCCTTCGCCTGGGAAATGTGCCCAAAAATGATCGCAACGGGAGAAAAGAGAATTCCGCCAAAGACGCAAAGCACCACCCCGAGAACGCTCGCGACCAGAGAAACGGCTCCGGAAACCGGCGACGGCACGACCATTTCGTCCTCGTCCTCCTCATCGATCGTGAACTCGTCTTCAGAAATGATCGCGGTATCCTGACTCGCCTGCGGAGGAAGATCTTCGAACTCCGGCAACTCCTCCGGGATTTCCACTGGCCCCGTTGCTTCGTCAGACGTGTAGTTCTCGGTCTTCAGCTTTCCGGTAGGACCCGCGCCTCTAATTTCGCCGGGAAAGTGAATCTCGGACGAGCAGACCGGACAAGGCACACTGGCTCCGGCGAAGGTTTCGTCACCCGACACTTTTTGCCCACATTTGGGGCACGCCACTTTGATGGTTGCCATATCCTTTGATTCCGATCAGGGATCGTCCCCCCTAGTTCTAGCAAAGCGGAATCCCTCTGCACTGCAAACAAAATTCGGTCGCAAGAGTTTCGCAAATTCGCTTGCTGGCCGGATTATCGAGAGGAAAGTTAGCTTCTGTCATGAAACACTTCGTTTTCACCGTGGGCCTCAGCCTGATCTCGCTGGCCCTTTCCAGTTGCACCACGGTTGATGACACGCCATCTCCGGCAAGTTCGACTAACGCCCCTTCTTTTAAAGCCACGGCGGAAGCCGACCGCGAGGCCCGTCAGACCGAAGCGACGATCACCCCCTATCCGTTTAACACCTGTGCAGTGCAATTTCACAAGCCTTTCAAGGATGGAAAACCAAAGCACCGCCGGGTTTACAAGGGTCAGGAGGTTCTTTTCTGCTGCACCCCCTGCGTCAATGCCTTTGATACGGTGCCGGACGCCTACATGCCGAGGATCCTCGCGGCGGTGAATTCGCAGTGAACAGGGTTGAGTCAGTGACCTAACCCTCCTGGGTTCATTAAGCATCTGGATGAGGCTTCCCAATCACTCCGAAGCATCTGTCGATATCGCAAAACTTAGTGATTATTGCCTGAACTCATCCCACCCACGAGGAAGGCACAAAGCACGGGCTTTCGAGGCCGCGCTTGGAATGACAGTGAAAAATGCCGAAGAACTAAAGGAGCGAATCATTTCTGCGGTGTCCAAGTCGGAAGGTGAAATCGGGATTCGCGATCTCTACGGAACCCGCTTCTTCTGCGACATCGAAATTTCTTTCGACCATCGCCCGGCGATGCTTCGCACTGCGTGGATTATTCGCTCCTCGGAGGATTTTCCAAGATCGACCACCTCTTACACTAAGACGACACTGTAACTATGACGAGGAGTTTTGAGTTGTTGGATCCGGTAGCTCTCACTACTGAATTACCCAAGCACGGCCTGGTCGCAGGTCAGGTGGGGACGATTGTCGAGGAATTGGAAACCTCCGTCTTCGAAGTCGAGTTTTCCGATGACGAAGGCAGAAGTCACGCCCTCGTTGCCTTGCCCGCTGATGCTTTGATTGCGTTGCACTAAAGCCCCGTCGCCGCCTGATGAGGTGATTCGGGCGAGATCTCACTCGCCCACAAATTGCGTCAGCATGATGGCATTTCCCTCAGGGTCACGGATCGTTGCAAGGATGACGGGTTCCCCTTCGCGCTGGTCTGGCTCTTGAATTGAAGTGGCTCCAGCAGCCAGGGCCGAGGAAAAGGCTGCGGCAAGATCCGCGTATTGAATCGAAAGACCGGTAGATTTCGGGGACCCATCCCCGCCTCCGTGAATCCCGAGAACGGCGTCTCCGTGGGTCAACTCCGACCAATAGGGAGAGACGATACTTTCCTCAAATCCGAGGACATCGCGATAAAATGCAACGGCTCGATCCATTTCGACCGCCTCAATCATGAATTTAACGACCTGAGGTTTCATCATCGTCGAGGCTAGACAGGGTTGAGTCAGTGAGTCAACCCTCTTGGGTTCTGCTCTTCTTCTTACTCTTCATCTTCATCCTAATCTTCTCAGAGGAGTAAGAAGAAGATTAAGCGTAGGAAGAAGAGTGGCGGGATCACTCCTGCGCCTCGACGTCAATCACATCAGACTTTTCCTCTTTCTTCTTCCGACCGAAGAGCCCGCCGATATCGACGCCGAAATACGCGAGACAACTGATCAGGATCGCGGCTGCGCCTGCTTCGTCGAGGTTTCCAATGAACGGGATGTTGTCAGGGATGAGTTCAAGGACTCCGGCACCCGGATTAAAAAGGTAAAAGGCGCTGAAGGCACCGACCCCTCCGACAATAATCGACGTGAGGACATTTCGCTTCTCCTTCGCTTCCCCGTGAACAGTTTCTTCTTTTTGCATGGTTCGAATGTTCGATGTTTTGAGTCAAAGAAACGACTACAATCCGCTTCCCTTTTTGTAACGTATCAACGTCCCGGGGACTTTGTGAAAAATTTCACAAACTCACCTTGAAACTGCAAAACGGCGCACCGATACTCGAATTTCTTCGGATTGCCGCTAGGTAATTGAACCGACTATCGCGACTTCCCTCCTGCCATGGCAACGACAACGAAAGAGCTCGAAATTCAGGACACTGCGGCACGCGCTGCGGCGGCGTCCGAGCTGGAAGGGTATCAACAGACCACCGACGACCTCGTGGGTGAAAAGCTGACCCTCAATATGGGTCCGTCCCACCCCGCGACTCACGGCGTCCTTCGAATCGTCCTCGAGCTCGACGGCGAGGTCATCACCAAGGCAGATCCTGACATCGGCTACCTCCATCGCGGCGACGAAAAGATCGCGGAGAACATGCAGTATAATCAGTTCGTGCCCTACACGGACCGGCTCGATTACCTTGCCCCGCTTGCGAACAACGTCGCTTACGCTCTCGCGGTGGAAAAATTGATGGGCTGGGAGCTTCCCGCCCGCGGTAAGACGATCCGCACGATTTCCTGCGAAATGGCCCGCATTTCCGCGCACCTTCTCGGGATCGGCGCTTATGCGATGGATGTCGGCGCGATGACGGTGTTCCTCTACACTTTCACGCAGCGGGAATCCATCTACGATCTCTGCGAACTCCTCACCGGAGCGCGTTTCACGACCAGCTTCACGCGGGTTGGCGGTCAGATCCGCGACCTGCCCGAGGGCTTCATCGAGCAACTCGATAAATTTTGCGATGAATTCATCCCGGCGCTCGACGAGATCGACACGCTCCTGACCCGCAACAAAATTTTCCTCGACCGGACTCGTGACATCGGTGTCATTTCCAAAGAAGACGCGATTGCCTGGGGCCTGAGCGGTCCGAACTTGCGCGGCTCCGGCGTCGAGCACGATCTTCGTAAGGCGAACCCTTACCTCGACTACGAGAACTACGACTTCGATATTCCCGTTGGGGAATTCGGAGACTGCTACGACCGCTATCTCGTCCGGATGGAAGAGATGCGCCAGAGCGTCCGAATCCTCAAGCAGGCGATGAAAAACCTGCCCGATGGCCCAATCAACGTGGTAGACAGCAAGCAGAAGCTTCCGAATAAGGAAAGCGTCCTCATGAGCATGGAAGAGCTCATCCACCACTTTATTCTCGTCACCGAAGGGCTCGATGCACCGGCCGGCGAAGTCTACTTCGGGGCGGAAAACCCGAAGGGAGAACTTGGTTTTTACATCCACTCCAAAGGCGGCGGGGTTCCGTATCGCCTCAAGATCCGCGCCCCCTCTTTTGTGAACTTGAGCATCCTGCCAAAGCTTCTCGAAGGCAACATGATGAGTGACACCGTGGCGATCCTCGGCAGTCTTGACTTCGTCATGGGTGAGTGTGACCGCTAATTTTCCTGACCATGGCTTTCTCAGTCCCCTCCGATCTTGAAAAAGAAATTGATGACCGCATCACACACTACCCTGTGAGCAAGCGGTCAGCTGTCTTGCCGGTGCTTCACGCCTTGCAGCATCACTTCGGCCACATCGAAGACGATGCGGTGGAATGGGTCGCTGCGAAGCTGGAACTGGAGCCAATCCAGGTCCTCGAGGTCGTGACTTTTTACCCCGGCTTTCGCCAGTCCGCGCCGGGCAAATGCCACATCCGCGTCTGCCGCACCCTCAGTTGTGCGATGGCGGGAAGCTACGAATTGATGGAAAGCCTTTGCGAGAAGGCAGGTATCGATCGCTCCGGCGTGACCCATCACCATCCCATTGCCGTGAGTGAAGACGGTAAGTTCAGCATCGAGTTCGCCGAGTGTCTCGCGAGCTGCGGGACCGGACCGGTTTGCCTCATGGGCGATGATTTTCACGAAGCGGTCACGGACGTCGATGGACTCCTCAGCCAATACAAGTAACTCTATGAGCGCGATTCAATACCGACCTGGCAAAGAGCCGCATCCGAAAGAGCACCGCGTCGTTTTCAAAAACGTGGACCGTGCCAACTGGAACACCTCGCTGAAGACCTACGAGAGCGAAGGCGGCTACGATCAACTCAAAAAGGCTCTCACGATGGAGCCGAAAGCGATCACCGACGAAGTGAAAGCGGCCGGCCTCCGCGGGCGTGGCGGTGCCGGTTTCCCTGCCGGGATGAAGTGGAGCTTTCTCCCGCCGAATAACGACAAGCCGGTTTATCTCATTTGCAACGCCGACGAGTCCGAGCCGGGCACCTTCAAGGATCGGTATATTATCCACCAGGACCCTCACCAGCTCATCGAGGGCATGGCGATCGCCTGCTTCGCGACCGGTGCTCACCTCGCCTACATTTACATTCGCGAAGAGTTCCCCGAAGGCGCTCAGATCCTCGAAAAGGCGATCGAGGAAGCGCACAAGGCCGGTTATCTCGGCAAAGACATTCAGGGCACGGGATTCGATCTCGAAATTTACATCCACCGTGGTGCCGGCGCCTACATCTGTGGTGAGGAGACCGGATTGATCGAGTCTCTCGAAGGGAAGCGCCCGTACCCACGAATCAAACCGCCCTACTTTCCGGCGGCGATGGGACTTTATCTCTGCCCGACGATCGTGAACAACGTCGAGACGCTTTGCCACGTGAAGCACATCCTCGAAATCGGCAGTGAGAAGTGGGCTCAGACCGGAACCCCGAACAACACAGGTACGCGGATCCTTTGCGTGAGCGGCGATGTCAAAAAGCCCGGCTACTACGAGGTGCAGGTCGGCAAGGTCACGATGGGAGAACTCATCAACGACATGTGCGGTGGATTAAAAGAAGGCCGCGAGCTCAAAGCGGTCATCCCCGGTGGCTCCTCCGCAAAAGTACTCCGCGCCGACGAAGTCTTTACGGTGGGACGCGGCGACGATGCCCGCGAACTCACGATCTGGGACATCCCGATGGATTTTGACACCCTCGCCGCCTGCGGTTCCATGGCCGGCTCCGGCGGCGTCATCGTCATCGACGACAGCCGCTCGATCAGTTGGGTCCTGAACAACATCAACAATTTTTACGCCCACGAGTCCTGCGGTCAGTGCACACCCTGCCGCGAGGGAGTTCTCTGGATGAAAAAGATCACAGATCGTGTCGTCGCCGGAAAAGCCTCGCCGACCGACATCGACACCCTCGAAGGAGTCGCGAAGAACATCGACGGTCGCACCATTTGCGCCTTTGGCGAAGCGGCTTCCTGGCCCACCGAGAGTTTTGTGGAGAAATTCCGCGATGAATTGATCGGGGACACAAAACCTGAGCTCGAGGACAATTTCCTTAACGCCGAGGCACTCACTGCTGCCGCCAACCTCAGATGAGCGAAGAAAAATCCGATTTGATAGACGTCCAGATCAACGGGGAATGGCATTCATTTCCCAAAGGGACTCGCATGATCGAAGCCTGCCGTCAGGCCGGCGTCGAGGTGCCGCATTACTGCTATCACCCCAAGCTGACTTCGCCCGGCAACTGCCGCATGTGTCTCGTCGAAATGGGAATGCCGGCGCGCCCGCGTCCCGGCGAAGATCCTGCGGAGCCGGATGAAAACGGCCACCTCCCCATTTCCTGGATCCCGCGTCCTGCCATCGCCTGCGCCAACACGATCGCCCCTAACATGGGCATCAACACAGAAAGCGCGATGACCGAAGAGTGTCGCAAAGGTGTCATGGAACTCCTCCTCGCGAACCACCCGCTCGATTGCCCGATCTGTGATCAGGCTGGTGAGTGTGGACTGCAGGAATTCAGCGTCGAGCACGGCAAAGGCGAGTCCCGCTTCCGTGAGCAGAAAGTGAAAAAGCCGAAAAACGTCGAAGTGGGTCCCCGCATCCGCCTCGACGATGAGCGCTGCATCATGTGCAGCCGCTGCATCCGCTTCACCGATGAAATCGCGGATGACCCAGTCCTCGGCTTCACTGATAGGGGCAGCCACACCGTTCTCACGGTGTATCCCGGTCGTGAGCTGGCGAACAATTACTCGCTCAATACCGTCGATATTTGCCCCGTGGGTGCCCTGACCTCCAACGACTTCCGCTTCCAGATGCGTGTCTGGTTCATGAAGGAGACAAAGACCATCGACGTGAACTGTGCGACCGGTGCCAACGTCACGGTCTACAGCCGTGAGGACAAAATTTACCGCATCACTCCGCGTCAGAACAACGACGTGAACTCCGACTGGATGCCTGATTCTCACCGTCTCAACTTCCACTGGATCGAAAGCGAGGCCCGCCTCACCGATCCACTCGTGAAAAAAGGCGACCAGCACGAGGAGGCGACCTGGCAACAGGCTCTCGCGACTTCCGCCGATGCACTCGCCGGACTCGAAGGCAGCGAAATCGCCGTGATCGCTTCGGCACGAATGACGAACGAGGAACTCCTCATGACGAATCGTCTCGTCAAGCACCTCGGAGCCGGGCACGTCGATACCGTGGCCCGCGTTGGTGAGGCCGATGGCTACCTCATCTCCGCTGATCGCAACCCAAACACGAACGGCGTAAAACTGCTCCTCGGACTTGATGATCCCGGTTCGGAAATCGAAGCCATTAGAAAAGGCATCGAGCAGGGCCGCATCAAAGCCGTCATCGCCCTTCAGGAAAACCTTGTCGATGACGCCGACTTCAGCGCCGAACTCCTCGGAAAGCTCGATTTTCTTTTCACGACTTACCCACTCGCCAATCCGACAGCCGATGTCGCGCATGTCGTCTTGCCAAGTGCAGGCTGGGCGGAGAAATCCGGCACGATGATCAATGTCACAGGTCGCCTCCAGCGCCTCAACCAAGTCATCGACGGCCCCGGCCAGACGCTTGAGTCCTGGGAAATCATCCGTGACCTCATCCAGGCCACCGGAGGCGGCAACGGCATCTACGCCGTGACCGACATCTTTAAACAACTGGCACAGGAAGTGTCAGAATTCGAAGGCCTCACCTGGGGTCAAATCGGTGATCTGGGCATTCCCCTCATTGAAACCGGCGAAACCATCCCTCTCCTCGAGCGCGAGGCAGAGCGAAAAGCCAAGGGTCTCATCGTAGGCTGACCGACTTTATTTCCATGGATTGGCAAATCATCATCGCAGCGACCGTCAAGATCGTGGTCTTCGTGTTCCTCGTGACGCTTCCCCTCGTCGCCATGTCCGTCTGGGCTGAGCGTCGTGTCAGTGCCGCGATCCAGGATCGCGTCGGGCCAAACCGCGTCGGTCCCGCCGGACTTCTTCAAGCAGTCGCCGACGGCATCAAATTCCTTCTCAAAGAGGACTTCACCCCGGACCATGTCCGCAAAGGTTACTTCTGGCTCGCGCCCGCGCTCGTCATGGTGCCCGCGCTCATGACCTCGGCGGTCCTTCCTTTCGGCAGCTCGCTCTTCGGAGAGAAAATGGTCATTGCTGATCTCGATGTCGGCCCGCTTTTCGTCTTCGCAGTCGCTTCGCTTTCCGTCTACGGCATCGTTCTTGCAGGCTGGGCCTCAAACTCGAAATACCCGTTCCTCGGTGGCGTCCGCGCCACGAGCCAGATGATTTCCTACGAGATATCCCTCGGGCTTTCCGTCGTTCCGCTCATCATGATTTACGGTGAGCTGAACCTCAGCAGTATCGTCCTCTATCAGGCGCAAAACGGTTGGGCGCTCCTGCCACTTTGGGGTGACGGCCTCAGCCTCAAAGGTTTTCTCCTTTTTATCCCCGTCCTGATTTCTTTCATCGTTTTCATGACCTCGATGTTCGCGGAGACAAACCGTCTTCCCTTCGACCTTCCCGAGTGTGAGACCGAGCTCGTCGCCGGCTACCACACGGAATACAGCTCGATGAAGTTTGCGCTCTTCTTCCTAGGCGAGTATGCGGCGATGATCATCGGTTCCGGCCTCGCCGTGACACTTTTCCTAGGCGGATGGAGCCTCCCCTTCGGCTGGCTCACCCCCGAAAGTGCCGACGCCGTTGTCCCCTGGTGGCATGGCCTCATTCACATTGGAACCTTCTTCACGAAGGTCATTCTCCTGATTCTTTTCTTTATCGTGATTCGCTGGACCCTCCCCCGTTTCCGCTACGACCAACTCATGCGCCTCGGCTGGGTCTTCTTCTTTGAAATCGCTTTGTTCAACGTGGTCCTTACCGCGCTCATCATGTGGTGGCTCGCTTAATTCTCTCAACTCCTCCTCAAATCATGGCAATCGTCGTCAAACGTCCAAAACTGAAATGGTGGGAACAACTCTACATCCCGGGAATCCTTTCCGGAATGAGGATCACGCTCGGCCACTTCTACAGAACCCTGTCGGGGAAAAAGAAGGTCACGATGCAGTATCCCGAGGAGAAGTGGGACGAACATCTCCCCGAGCATTACCGCGGAGCGCCCGCTCTCGTGAAAGACGAGCAGGATCGCGAACGCTGTGTCGCCTGCCAGCTCTGTGAGTTCATCTGCCCGCCGCGTGCGATCACGATCAAGCCCGAGGAAATCCCCAGCGACGACAAGTGGGCCAAGGTGGAGAAGCGCCCCAAAGCGTTCGACATCGACATGATCCGCTGTATTTATTGCGGCCTCTGCGAAGAAGTTTGCCCCGAACAGGCCATCTATCTCCGCAAAGACTACGCCATCACCGGCACAAGCCGGGCCGAGATGGTTCACGATAAAGACAAACTCTACGAAATCGGCGGCGTCCGCGTCGGCCTCGTGAATAAGTGGAACGAGCTTAAATGAGGCGGCGAGCCGCCTCGAAGTAGAGGAGTAAAGGAGTAAAGGAGTAAAGGAGTAAAGGAGTAAAGGAGTAGAGAATTTTTTGATGAGTATGTCGGCGAAAACATTTGAAGACCTGATTGTGTGGCAGAAAGCGCATGCTTTGGTGTTGGATGTTTACCGCGTCTCTAAGGAGTTTCCGAAGGAAGAGATTTTCGGTCTGACTTCTCAGTTGCGCCGTGCTGCGGTTTCTGTTCCCTCAAACATCGTCGAAGGCTTCAATCGAATGGGGACCGCTGACAAACTGAAGTTTTACAACTACGCCGAAGCATCCCTCGAAGAAACCCGATACCAACTGATGCTTGCGCAAGACTTGGAATTCGCCGAAACCAAACAAGCTCAGGAATCCTGCAAAGAAGTAAAACGCATCCTGACCGCCTACACGCGCTCAATCAAAACGACTTAACTCCTCTCCTTCTTTGCTCCTCTACTCCTCGAAAGAATGACTTTCCTCTTTTACATCTTTGCCGCCCTCGCCATTGTCGGCGGAATTGGTGTCGTCGTGAACCGGAATCCGGTCTCGGCTGCGTTTGCGATGATCTTGTCCTTTCTCGGGTTGGCGGCGCTCTTCATCCAACTCGATGCCTACCTCGTCGGCGTCTTGCAAATTCTCGTCTACGCCGGAGCGATCATGGTGCTCTTCATTTTCATCATCATGCTTTTGGATGTGCAGGCGGAGGAAAAGCGCCGCTTCCCTCTCTTCAGTGCTCTCGGCGCGGGCGGCGTCGCGGTTGCTTTCGCGGCGCTTCTCCTCGTCGTTCTCAATCGCAATGAAGCCGGAGCGGCTTCGATCCCACCGATTGAGGCTCTTGAAGGCCCCGGCACTTCCGATGTCCATCGCATCGGAGAACTCCTTTTCAGTCAGTATTGGTTTCCGATCCAGGTGGTCGGAATTCTTCTCTTGGTCGCCACCATCGGAGTGGTCGTCCTCAGTAAGAAAGAGCTGAAGTAAAAACTGATCTGACCGCTTGCTTGTGACTGTATGGAAACCGCTCTCACCCTGAACCACTTTCTCTTCGTCAGCGGAGTGCTCTTTGCGATTGGACTCGCCGGTGTTCTTGTGCGCCGCAATCTCATCGTCATTTTCATGTGTCTCGAGCTCATGCTCGCCGCCGCGAATCTGACACTTGTCGCCTTCTCCCGCTTCAACCTTAAAGAGGGCCAGCCGGATTACGAAGGCCACGTCCTCCTCTTTTTCATCATCACCGTCGCGGCCGCTGAAGTTGCGGTGGGCCTTGCCATTATTGTGGCACTCTTCCGTTCCAAAGGGACAACCGATGTGACGAAGGTGGACACGATGAAATACTAAGACTTTCGACCGCTTGTTTTAATGGATGTGAATACCACCGCCTGGACCGTTCTCCTGCTGCCACTGCTCGTGGCGGCCCTGATCGTCGTCGGCCTGAAACGCTCGCCCGGACTGGCCGCCCTTCTCTCGACGGGTTCCGCTCTGATCACTTTTGTTCTCTGCCTCATTCTCGCCGGCGGCGATGGCGGAGAAGTAAAAGCCTTCCCGTGGATCGATATGGGCGATCTCCTCCGCGTCGAGATCGGCTTCCAGCTCGATGAATTGAGCCGCGGCATGATGCTGATCGTGACCTCGATCGGCCTCCTCGTTCACGTTTTCTCGCTCGCCTACATGAAGGACGACAAGGGAAAGGCCCGCTACTTCGCCGGTCTCTCACTTTTCATGTTCTCCATGACCGGGATCGTCCTCGCGAACAATTTCGTGATGATGTTCATCTTCTGGGAGCTCGTCGGCGTCAGCTCCTACATCCTCATCGGCCACTGGTTCCACAAAGAATCGGCTGCCGACGCGGCCAAGAAAGCCTTCCTCACGAACAAGATCGGTGACTTCGGTTTCATGATCGGCATTCTCCTCGTCTGGGTCCTCACCGGCTCGATTTACTTTGAGGAAATCAAAGAAGCGGTCGGCGGAGTAACTAATACCGTCCTCCTCAACATCGCGGTTCTCTGCGTTTTCTGCGGCGCGATCGGTAAATCCGCCCAGCTTCCGCTTCACGTCTGGCTTCCCGATGCGATGGAAGGCCCCACGCCGGTTTCCGCCCTCATCCACGCCGCCACCATGGTTGCCGCCGGTGTCTTCATGCTCGCCCGCGTTGTCTTCCTCATCGAGGCGACCGAAATGGCCGCACAGGTGATCTCTTACATCGGTGCCGCCACCGCCGTCGTCGCCGCACTCATGGCGCTTCAGCAGAACGACATCAAGCGCATCCTCGCCTACTCGACGCTCTCGCAACTCGGTTACATGATCATGGCGCAAGGCATCGGCCACGGCGGCAGTGATGCGGGCATGTTTCACCTCTACACCCACGCTTTCTTCAAGGCGCTCCTCTTCCTCGGGTCCGGCGCGATCATTTATGCCTGCCATCACGAGCAGGACATCTGGAAGATGGGCGGTCTTCGCAAAAAGATGCCGATCACCTTCGTAACCTTTGCCCTCGGAACCGCGGCTCTCATCGCCGTTCCCTTCACAAGTGGTTTCTGGAGTAAGGAGCTCATCCTCGAGACGGCCTACCACGAGGGAGCGATGTTCCCTTACGTCTGCGGAATCATCGTCGCTTTCCTCACTCCTTTTTACATGACCCGTCTCGTCATCGTGACCTTCTTTGGAAAAAATCGCACGAAGGATGCCGATCACGCCAAAGAGGTCGGCCCGCTAATGTGGGTGCCGCTCGCGATCCTCGCGGTCATGGCGATTTTCTCTGCTTACAAGCCGGTCTCCACACCGCTTCTTGCGACCGGATACGGCAGCGTCAGCCATCTCATCGAGCACTTCGGCCTCACCGCGATCCTTTCTCTCCTCGGCCTCGCCGTCGGAGTATCCGCCGCGATCTTCCTCTACAAAGGACGCGACAAAGACCCGATCAACATTCCACTTTTCGCGAATCGCTTCTACATCGATGAATTATACAACGGTCTCGTCCGCGTTTTTCAGGACGCCGTTGCTGCCGTCCTCGACATCGTGGATCGCTTCATCATCGACCCGCTCGTGGTCCGCCTTCCTGCTCTCGCCGCGATGGGAGCCGGTTCCTTTCTGCGCGTTTTCCAGGTTGGCAACGTCCAGTCCTACGCCTTTTTCTTCGGAATCGCGGTGGTCGCCCTGATTCTTTTCCTCATTCTTTAATCGAACTTTTTCCCCGGAAATACCGTGAGCATCCTCGAAATCATCGTTTTCCTGCCCGTGATCGCCGCCATTGCGATCGGTCTGGGGGCACCTGCCCGCTTCAGTGCGCTGGGCGCTTCCGCGATCAGCCTGATCCTGAGCCTCATCGTCGCGGTTCGGTTCAACACGAACGTCGAAGGCTCTTTCCAGATGGAATCCTCGCGCACGCTCCTCGACATCGCCGGATTCCCGACTCTGAGCCTCGCCTTCGGCATCGATGGGATCAGCCTCGTCCTCCTTCTCCTCGCGACCATCGTCATGCTCGCCGCCGTCATGATCTCGCCGAAGGAAACGGAGATCCGCGGCAGTTCACGACTTTATTACCTCTCCCTCCTCCTCATCGGCGGCGGGGCGATCGGTGCCTTCACCTCGACCGATCTTTTCTTCCTCTACGCGTTCCACGAGTTGGCCCTGATCCCGACCTTCCTCATGATCGGTATCTTCGGCCATGGAGAAAATCGCGTTCGCACTGCCTGGACGATCACGATTTACCTCGGCGTCGGAAGCTTGATTCTCCTCGTCGGACTCATCATGGCGGTCTTCGCCCTCGGCGGCTCGACCTTCGCGATCACTGATCTTATTGCCCTCGCGAAAAATCCTGAGACCGCAATTGCCGCCGGTCAGCAGACCTGGATTTTTGTCTTTCTTCTGATTGGCTTCGGCATCCTCGTTTCGCTCTTCCCATTCCATAGTTGGGCGGCTCCGGCCTACGCCCAGGCTCCCGCTCCCGTCGCGATGCTGCACGCCGGCGTCTTGAAAAAATTCGGTCTCTACGGGCTGATTCGGATCGCGATGCCGATCGTGCCGGAGGGCATGGCCGCGCTCCTGAATGTGCTCCTCGTCCTTCTCCTCGGAAACATCATCTATCTCGGCCTTGTCACCGTCGCGCAGAAGAAACTCGACCGCATGCTCGGCTACTCCAGCGTCATGCACATGGGCTACGTCTTCCTCGGCCTCGCCGCTTTCAATCAGCTCGGCGTTTCCGGCGCAGTTCTCCTTATGTTTGCGCATGGTGTTTCGATTGCCCTGCTCTTTGCCCTCTGCGGTTGGATCCGTGATCAATACGGCACCGTCAGTTTTGAAGAACTCGGCGGGATCGCGACGAAGCTTCCCAAGCTCGGCCTGCTTTTTGCCTTCGCCGCATTCGCCTCCGCCGGTCTCCCCGGCTTCGCTAACTTTGCCGCAGAAGTTTCAGTCTTCTTCGGCGCTTTCCAGAACACCGGCGACTCGCTCGGTTGGCTCCAGTGGACGACGATCATCGCGCTCTGGGGTGTCGTCATTTCCGCCGTCTATATGCTCCGCGCTTTCCGCAACCTTTTCATGGGACCGGCAATGAAGAAAATGGCCACTCCTGAGGACCTCACGATGACGGAGCGCCTCCCCTACTTTCTGCTCCTCGGGACGCTGATCGCGGTGGGCTTCGTCCCCGAACTTCTGAACCAGTTTATCCGTCCCGCCGTAGAAGGGCTTTTCCTAATCACCGCCGGATGATTCAACCCTGCTTAGTCGGTGACCTAATTGACTTCACTCCGCTCAGTCTTTCTCCACTTCGTTCCGAATCTGTTAAGTCCCCCCTCTCACTCTTTCTCCTTTTCCTGACATGCCGGTTTATTTCCTCGAAATCATTGTTGTCTCCCTCGGCATCATCATGCTGCTGGTGGACGCATTCGTGAAACTGGACGACAAGCGCTCGATCGCCTGGCTCGGCATGATCGGTCTCGTCGCGACCTTCGGCCTCCTCTTCCTCGTGAAATGGCCGGAGTCGACGGAAAGCCCGTTCTGGGATTTTTACACCACGAACGATCAGATGGCGCTCTACTTCAAAGGGATCGCGCTTCTCACGACCCTCGTGGTCCTCATCATGGCGACGAGTTACACGCCGATTATCGTCGAGCAAACCGCGCCGCCTGAGAAAGGAGCGCACCCGCAGTCAGGGCTCGGTGAATTTTTTGCTCTCCCCATGTTTGCCTGCGCCGGACTCATGCTCATGGCTTCCGCGAATCATCTCGTGAGCATCTTTGTCGCGCTTGAAACGGTCACGATCGCTTTCTATGTCATGGTCGCCTACCTGCGTCGCAATGTCGGATCGCTTGAGGCAGGGGTAAAATATCTCATCCTCGGGGCGCTCTCGACTGGATTCCTTGTCTACGGCTTTGCCTGGCTCTACGGCATGACCGGTTCAATGCAGCTCGATGAAATCAAGACCGCGCTCTCCGGAGATAATGTCAATGTCGTCGGCTCGCTCTTCGCCTTTGGCCTCATCATCGTCGCCCTCGCGTTCAAGGTGGGCGGCGCGCCATTTCACTTCTGGATTCCGGATGTCTATCAGGGCGCTCCGACTCCGATCACGGCCTTTCTCTCGGTGGGATCAAAAGCTGCCGGGTTCATCGTTCTCCTCCGCCTCATCGACCCCTTTCTCGCCAGCGGTGAACTCGTCGGGAAAGTGATTCTCGCCATCACGGTGATCGCGATCCTCACTCTCATCGTCGGAAACCTCTCCGCCCTGCCGCAGAAAAACTTTAAGCGTCTCCTCGCCTATTCCAGCGTCGCGCACGCCGGCTTCCTTCTCATGGCGCTCGCCTGCACGCCGACGGCTTCGCAAGTCGGTGAATTTCTCTCCCCGGCCAAAGTGATCGCCTTCTACCTCGGCGCCTACCTCCTCATGACACTCCTCGCGTTCCTCGTTATGACCGCGGTGCGGACAAAAATCGTTGGGGAAGATCTAGTCGCCTACAAAGGCCTCGCGAAGCGCTCGCCGTTCCTCGCCTTCGCGATGATCATTTCGATGGCTTCGCTCGCGGGGATTCCCCTCACCGCCGGATTCTTCGGTAAGCTTTTCGTCTTTCAACTCGCCGTTCAGCAGCAGCAATGGATCCTCCTCGCGGTCGGTCTCATCGGTGCCGGGACCGGCTTTTACTACTATCTGAAAATTGCCGCTTCAATGTTTTTGAGCGAAGAAACTCCGGCGGATGACACCTCAGCAATCCCTGTCGATCTCCTTTCACGCATTGCAATGACGGTTCTTATCGTCCTCATTCTACTAGGCGGTGTGAACCCGGGCATCATCATGGGCCTGCTTTCCTGAGGGGATCCTGCCCCGCGTGTGAGGGATTGCCACCCCCATGGGAAAGGCGTAAGCTCGCAGCATGAAAATCTTTTTTCCGGCAGTATTGGCGGCGCTTTGTTTTTCCCTATCGACGGTGCAGGGCGAGGAGTATCGTACCTTCACCAATTCGGCAGGCAAGTCGATCGAAGCTAAAGTCCAGTCGATCAATGGCGGAGAAGTCACGATCCTGCTAAAGAATGGAAACCCGTTCACGATCCCGATTTCCTCGCTTTCAGCGGCCGATCAGGAGTTTCTAAAAAACTGGACTTCCGCTCCAGCTCCGGCGCTCCCGAGCTCCGGGATCACTGCGACCGCGATCAACGAAGCGATCGGGCAGGAGATGTTTGCGGACGCCGCGCTGTGGGACAGCGAACCGGGCGAGGTCGCGGCAAGACTCGACTGGCCACGCGAATCAGAGACGAAAATTTCAGAATCCTATCGTGCCTACCCGAAAGAGGACTATCGATTCCTCGGAGCACGCCCCTTTTCAGCCGCTCTCTACGGAGAAGGGGAAAAAGTCACCGGCATCTCCATCGTCTTTGCGAACAAGGGCGACTCATTCAGTTCCGCCGGGTCAGGCGAAGACCACTTTATCGAAGGCAAACCGGTGCCCGGCGGGATGGAGGGCGTCACCGCGCTCATGGCTCACGACGCCAAAACGATTGGTGGAAAATTGACCGAGCTTCTCGGAGAACCTGAGTCGCAGAAATTTGGTGAAGGTGAATCGCGGGTCAATGCCGAGCGCTGGGACTGGGCGGGGCATTCATTTCTCCTTTCGCATGTCGAAGAGGAATACGTTTCCCTTTCCATCCAGACCGTGGAGATGGCTGACAATCGGGGAAACACCGCCCGCGTCCCCGATTCGGTGATCCGCGAGCAGGCGCGGGGCTTTATTGAAACCCGGGAAAACGGTGACGTCGTCGTGACCAATATCCCGATGGTCGATCAGGGGCCAAAAGGCTACTGCGTTCCCGCCACTGCCGAGCGGGTCATGCGCTTTCTCGGGATTCCCGCTGACATGTATCTCCTCGCCATGGCCGGGGAAACGTCAGCGGGTGGCGGCACCTCGGTGGACCTTCTTCTTTCTAATATCGGAAGCGATATTAAGCGCAAGGGCCGCTCTTTTGACATCGAATCCGGCGAGCTCAAGATGCGGGACATCAAACGTTCTATCGACGACGGGATTCCGATCATGTGGGCGATGTTCAGCACCGCCGAGTTCAACGACACCGCCTCGGAGCGGACCGAACTTCGAAAGTCCGAGCCGTGGGGTGACTATCGTGACCTCGTTATTGCCGCTGCCGCGGAAGCCACCTTGCCGGCGGATCGCAGCCGCGGACATGTCGTCATCATCATCGGTTACAACGAGGAGACCAACGAGATCGCGTTCAGTGATTCCTGGGGCGAGCGCTATCTCGAGCGCTGGATCACCATTCCCGAGGCGGAGCAAATTTCACAGAACCGGTTTTATATTATCGATCTGTGATGGACGATGACAGCGCGCCGCAGGATTCGCTTGCTGAGCTGGACGCCGCGTGGGAAAAGGAAAAACGCCCCTTCCTGACCCAACCGCGCTTCGGAGCCTTGCACGATCCAACGGCAGGAGACGTCGCCCTTCTTATCATGGGCGGTATCTTTTTCTTTGTCCTCGGGATCGGCTATCTCGTCTTCTCGCTGAATTACCGAGGTGATTCAACAAGGGTGGATTCACTTTATGTTATTGGATTCTTCCTCGTCTCAGCCGCCTATTTTTGGTTGGCCTCCGAAGTGAAGAGTCGATTGAAAGGCTTCCGCATCGCGAAAGCGGAGTATCTCAAAAAGCGCGCCGAGTTAGAGGCAAGACTACGTTGTTAATTCACACCCGGCACGCTCCGCAACAACCGGAACGCTCGCGAATCCCGGCGAGAGGGTTCCGCCCGATGAATCGTCGATTTCGCAGTCGGCTCGCGATCTCTTTCATAAGTCACATTTTCTAACCGAAAATACGGAGGCTCTTCTTCCAAATCATCGAGAATGCGACGGGCCGCCACCGTCGGGATATCGGCAACCCCGCGCCCAAGCGGCAGCGGCGTCCCGATCGGCTCAAGACGATGCAAAAAACCCAACCCGAGGGAGGCGCAATTTTTCCGAAAAGCCCGGAACTGACCTGCCTCGTGGATGACAGGGCGATCCGCAATATGGCGCAGAAGCGCGACCTGCTCCTCGGAAACGGGGAGAAACCAGCAGTCGACATAACAGTGCCGGTACTCGTTTTGCGTGTAGAGCCAGTCGTAGAGATTTTCGACGGTGGCACTGAGAAGAAGCCGGTTGTGCAGATTCAGACCCTCGGTAAAGCGGGGCGGACGATCCAAAGACCACGGTGCCCGGAAGTCGAAAAGAATATCACCCTCGGAATCCCCCCCGTTTTTCCGCAGTGCGAAGCAAAAATGCCCGTTCGTCGTCTTCTCGCCGAAGTGATCGTAGTGGAGATTAATGAGAACCAGATGGTGGGACCGGTCCGGGGTTTGCGGCAGTCCCATGCGGACTTTCCACCAGGCATCGAGCCAGGGTTCCTGAGCTGACTGGCCGAGAAGTTTCCGTTCCGCGAGGTCCACGAAACGATCTTTCTGAGGAATCAGAAGCTGGTCGATCCCGAGGCGGCGCTCATGCCAATTCCGGTTTTCGCGGCTGAGAACTTTTTCGTGAAAGGCTTCCGCAAAAGTACGCGCGGCGTTTTCGGCGATCGTCTTTTCATCAGCGCCCTCTTTCACCTGGAGGAAAAGGCGACTATCCCGCGACTGCTCCCGAAATCCGAACTTCGGGGAAAAAGGCCCCGCCCCTTTGAGCCGCCCTTTTCTTTCATGCTGGTCAGCAGGCTCCAGCTCAATCACCGGGTCCCCCGCCAGCGCCCGGAAAGCCGGTGGCAGTCTCAAAAAATCAGACGTGCGCCCTGGCGACTCGGCGGAGACAGAGCCTGCGCAGAAAACCACCGTGAGCACTAAGAGCCATCGACTTGATCCCATCCCTGCATTCATGGCAAAGGACGGCGAAGGATTCAAGGGTAGATTCTCCGCAGTTCAATGCGCTATTGCCGAAACGTTCTCTTCCCGCCAATCTAAGGGTGTGATCGCTTTCAGACATTTCCTTCCTTTCTGCCTCGCCCCGCTCGCTCTCGCGCTCTGTCCGTCGCTGGAAGCGCAGCAAAACGAGCATCTCGAAATTGATTCTCCCTTTGGCTCCTTTGTCGAAGACGACTTCCCGTTTTTTACGCAAACCCTCGATGCCCGCGAGTTTGGCGAGAATCCTGAGCCGTCAAATCTCACGCCGCGAGGCATCATCGTGAAGCTCGGCGACGGCTACTTTGGCTGCTTCGACCCTGATTTGCTGCGCTGGGCCCTGATCTGGAAGGCGAACGAAGCGGGCGAATATCTCACCATGGATGGCATGGCCCCCGGCAGTTATCGCCTTCCCAATCGCAAGGCTCCTGCGGGACAGGAATCACTGCCGAGACCGATGGGAACTCCTCTGATAGCTTCGCCGGCATTTCCGGGCTGGCTTTCCGCCACCCCCCCGGACTTAAAGGCGGACCCGAGAGATCGCGCTGGTTCGGAAGAGGGGGAAATCGGAGTCGGACCCATTCCCGCCTCTCTCGGCCGATTCGATGGCATCGACTTATCGACCGGCAAACTCGTGCTTGCTTACCGCTTCGATGATTATTCGGTCCGGGAGCACCCTTACATCAAGAAACGCAATGGCGAATGGACTCTCCACCGCCATCTTGAAATCGCGGACAGCAACGGAGAAATCGTCGAAAATAAAACCACTTCCGATAACTTTCCCTGGAGGAGCAGAGGTCACTCCGGACATAGTTCCATCGGAGAAATCTTGCTCTTGCGGCCGCATAATTTGCATAGCGATTCCTCGAAACGGTGGCCCGAAGTAGTCACTCTTCCCACCACCTCCACCTCCTCATCCGACGCCCCTCTTGTTTTCGATGACCTCCCCCTTCCGATCCCGAACCCGTGGAAACGAAACGTCCGCCTCTCCGGCTTCGATTTTTTCCCTGATGGACGCGGCGTTTTCTGCACCTTCGATGGCGACGTCTGGATCGTCGATGGCCTCACCGAGGGCAGTCCCGAGGCGGTCTGGACACGCTTTGCCTCCGGCCTTCACGAACCGAAAACCGTCTCTATCGTCGAAGGTGAAATCTACGTCTCGGACCGGAACGGGATCGTTCGCCTTCATGACACCGACGGCAACGGCGAAGCCGACTGGTATGAGAATTTTTCCAACATCGTACCGCAAACCGCCGAAACCCGCGAGTTCGCGATGGACATGGTTGCCGCGAAAGGAGGTGGTTTCTACCTCGCCAAAGGCGGCCAAATCGGTTCGACCCGGGGTATCGCCAACGGCACCGTCGTGAAGGTATCGGCGGACGGTCTTTCTTACGAAATCATCGCGACAGGCCTCCGCCAACCCTACCTCGGCTATGATCCGGAGACCGGAATTCTCACCGCAAGCGATCAACAGGGCCACTGGAAGCCGGCGACGCCAATCTACGAAATCGAAAATGGCAAATACTACGGATTCCAACCCGCAAAGCTCAAAGAAAACGTCGTCCACCCTGCTCCGATCACGCCGCCTGAAATCTGGATCCCGCATTTTGTCAATCAATCCGGAGCGGCTCAGGTCTGGCTCACGGGAAAAGCAAAGATGGGGCCGCTCAACGGCAGTCTCATTCACCTTGGCTACAACCGACCCGAGATTTTTAAGGTCTACCTCGATGAAAATCGAACCCAGGGAGCCGTCGCTCCTTTGCTTTCCGGTTTTCCCGCCGGTATTTTGAAAGGGCGGGTCCACCCACTCGATGGGAGACTCTATGTCTGCGGCTTTGAGATCTGGGGCACTTCCGGCGACCGCGTCAGCGGACTTTTCCGGATTCGTCCCGGCGAGGCAAAATCCTATCTTCCCGTCGGGATCAAAGCGACTCAGCGCGGCGTCATGATAAGTTTCAACGAACCTCTCTCGCAGGAGCTCGCCGGGGACCTCGGCCGCTATTCAGTGGATCGCTGGAACTATGAGCAGACCCACAATTACGGGTCGGGAAATTTTCGGCTCGATGGAAAACCCGGTCAGGAATCCGTCCCCGTTTCCAGCGCGGTGCTCTCCGAAGATCGGAAATCGCTCTTTCTCGGCCTTCCCGGGATGCAGCCTTCCCACTCTCTGCGGGTGACCTACCGCCTCCCTCTGCCTGAGGTCAGCGCCGTGGAAAGCGTCTATTTGACCCTCCAATCCCTGCCCCGAATCGACCTCACGACCCGTGGTTTCATCAGCGACGAGGTCGATCTCACGCCACGTGCGATTCTCGCCGGGGCCGACGCCATGATTGAACCCACTGCTGATTTTGGAAAAGAAATCGCGATGCGTTATGGTTGTATCGCCTGTCATGCGAACGGGGATTCCACATTCGCCGCTAAAGACGTTGCCGCGGGAGCGGAAGGGGCCCTTGTCAGCGTGGGGCCGGCCTGGACGGGACTCTGGAACTCTGGTCGAACCTTCACCGACGGGTCATTTATTAAAAAAGTCGATGAGACCTACCTGAGAGAATCGATTCTCGACCCCGGACGGCGAGTCGCGGAAGGGTATGCCTCCGAAAAGACCGGCGTCGGGATGCCTTCCTACCTCGGAGTGCTCAAAGATCACGAAATTGAGTCTATTATCCTCTACATCAAGGCCTTGAAGTGAGCTGAAGCGCAAAAAGAGTCCGCCCGCAAACTTGCTTGGTGAAGCGCAAAACGGCTTGAACTGAAGCCGTTCCAAGGGGAGGAATAAAGGGTGCGTGCGATTCGACGCAGCCCCCTTTCAACCTACGATGCCGAAAACCAAAAACAGTGAAGCGCCGGACAAAGAAGCTCCGGCCTTCGAAGACGCCCTTTCCCAGTTGGAAGAGCTCGTTCGGGAGATGGAATCTGATCAGATGCCACTCGAAGAGCTCATCAAGAACTACGAAGAAGGAACCCGTCTCTTTAAGGTTTGCGAAAAACGGCTCGATGAGGCACAGGGACGCATCGAAATCATACGAAAGAATCGTAACGGACAGAACGTAGTGGAACCCTTTGGTGATCAAGACGACGAAAAGGCTACTGTTTCCGCCGAAGAGGACGAATCCGATGAGCATGGAGAACTATTTTGAATTTCCCGAAATTCCGACTGAGGAATTACCCAAAGTCGATAACGCGGCAGACCTGAAGAAGCTTCCGGCGGAAGACCTTCCCAAGCTGGCGGAGAATATCCGACGAACCTTGATCAGTTCTCTCGCGAAAACCGGCGGTCATCTTGGTCCCAATCTCGGTGTCGTCGAACTCTCGATCGCACTGCACCGCATTTTCAACACGCCGGATGACAAGTTCGTCTTCGATGTGAGCCATCAGGGCTACGTGCATAAGATGCTGACGGGGCGCTGGGACGAAATCCATACGATCCGTCAATACGAGGGCCTCAACGGTTTCCTCCTTCGCTCCGAGAGCGAGCACGACTGCTACGGAGCAGGTCACGCCGGAACCGCTGTTTCCGCAGCGCTCGGTATGGCCTCGGCGCGCGACGTGCTGGGCAAAGATGATCATGTTGTCGCCGTCGCCGGTGATGCCGCATTCACCTGCGGGCCGACCTTCGAAGCCCTGAACAATATTGCATCAACGACCAAGAAGTTCATCCTCGTGCTGAATGACAATGAGTGGTCCATCGACCGGAACGTCGGAGCAATTGCAAAATATTTTCATGCGCTGCAGACGAGTTCGACCTATTCACACATTCACGAAAAAGCCGCTGAGTTTGTCGAGCTGGTCGCTGGAAAGACAGGTCGAGATCTCGTGCACAAAGTCGAACGCGGCGCCAAAAACCTCCTTTTCCCGAATGTGCTTTTCGAAAAATTCGGAATGCACTACTACGGGCCGATCGATGGGCATGACCTCGATCTCCTCGTCAAGACCTTCGATTTCCTGAAGGATCAGGACGAACCGGTTGTTCTCCACATTATCACCGAAAAAGGGCGCGGCTATGAGCCGGCGAAAGCAAATCCGATGAAGTTCCACGGATTGGGTCCCTATAAGACCGAAACCGGGGAAACTCCAGCTTCCGGAACCCCGACCTTCTCGCAACTCTATGGCGAAAACCTCGGCAAGTTTGCGAAGGAAGACGAGAAGATTGTCGCCGTCACCGCCGCGATGCCAAGCGGGACCGGTTTGACAGCATTCCAGGCTCAAGTTCCGGAGCGCTACTACGATGTCGGGATTGCTGAAGAACACGCCGCTCTCTTTGCTTGCGGCCAGGCCGTGCAGGGTCTTAAGCCATTCCTCACGATCTACTCAACCTTTTTCCAGCGCGCCTATGACATGGCCGTGCACGACATGGGGATTCAGAATCTACCGGTGCGTCTCTGTATGGACCGCGCCGGACTGAGCGGCGATGACGGACCAACCCACCACGGTCTTTTTGATATCGGCTACATGCGTCACATCCCGAATTGGGTATTCATGCAGCCGAAAGACGAAGATGAATTCGTCGACATGCTCTGGACCATGGCCAACTACGACGATGGCCCCATCGCGGTGCGCTACCCACGCGGAGCAGGCACCGGGGCGAAGGTCAAAGAGACTCCCGCGTTGCTCGAAATCGGAAAAGCGGAAGTCCTCGAAGACGGAACCGACATCGCTCTCTTCGGGCTCGGCCACCTCTTTGAGATGGCCGAAGAAACCAAAGTCGAACTCGAGAAAATGGGCTTCTCCGTTGCTCTTATCAACCCCCGCTGGATCAAGCCTCTCGACACCGCCTGCATCGAAAAATTCGGCCGTCAGTGCACCGTCGTCATGAGCTTCGAGGACCATGTCCTCCACAACGGATTCGGCGCTGCGATCATCGAACACCTCAACGACGCCGGCATTCAAACTCCGGTCGAACGAATCGGCTGGCCTGACAAGTTCATCGAGCACGGCGGCGTCGATATTCTTCGCGAAAAGCACGGCCTTTCCGTAAAGCACGCGATTGAAAAAGCTCTGAAGCATCTCCCTGCCCCGAAGGAAAAGGCCATCGCGAGCTAATTCTGTTGGGAGCGCCGACGGTCCCCGTCGGCATTCTTCAACCGTTGGAGATGCTTTGATCTGAGGCGTTCGCAAAGCTACGGGTTAGGCAACCCGTCCGACTTTCAGGGCATCCCGCTAGGACGAGTTGCCCTACCTGTCTTTGCAATGCCCAGGCGAAAGACAAGCAAAGCGCCCCCGAGGCAGCAAGCAAACAGTGAGACTGAAAAGCCAACTGCCGCGACGCGCGGAAGTCGCCCCTCCAGCGTCGCCTCCTCACTGACCACTCACCGGCAACGGCTCGCGCTCTTTGTCCTTTTTGCCGAAAAGCTTTTGCCCGAGGCGTTTCAAGGGCTGTTCCTCCATCTCGATTTCCTCGACGACTTCGGCGCGGTGCTGGATTGTGGGCACTCCGGGTTCAGGAAAGGTTTGGGCAGCGGTTTCTCCGATCTCGGAGCGGACGTCTTCGTCATAGCTAGTCGTAACGGCCTGTTGGTTGTCGTGAACGACGACGGGTTGGATAAAAATCATCAACTCCGTTCGAGTCGTGGACTTGTTCGTCCTTTTCGCGGCATTGCCGATAAAGGGGAGGTCCTTCAAAATCGGAATCCCTGAATCACTCACATTTTTAGACTCTGAAATGAGCCCTCCGAGAATAATTGTGGAACGGTTTGCCACGGTCACGGTGGTGTTGAGCTCCTGCTTCCCGATGATGGGAACTTCATTTTGATCAATGATCGCCGTCGAAATGACCCGGTCATTAATCTGAACAATGTCGAGGGTGACCTCGTCGTTCTCATTGATTGTCGGAAGGACTTCCAGCTTCAGGACGACATCTTTGAAGTCAGTCGTCGAGCGGATTGAGTTCGGGTTCGTCGTGTCTGAAACCGAGCTTGCAGCGAAGGGAATTTCCTGACCGGAGGTGATTTCCGCACGCTTCCCGTTTTGAGTATAGACGACAGGACGGGAGAGAACTTTGAATCGGCTCGTGGCTTCAAGGGCGGTGATGATCACATCGAGTGACTCCCCAACCTGGCCGTAAATGTTCAGTCCGCCGGTGGGACCGAAGGGAGTGGTCGTGAGCATATCGGCCACGTTCGCAATGTTGCCGGGCGCGCCATTGGCTCCGATGATATCATTCCGCCCATTGATAAGACCACCGGTGAAGCCGCCTTCACTGCGATCACTCCCGCTCCATGGAACAAAACGCTGAAGGTAATCGACACCGAATTGAACGTCATCGGTGAGGGTCAGCTCTCCGATCACCGTCGCGAGATACACCTGGACCGGTTTATGATCGAGTCGATCAATCATGTCGAGGACGATGTCCTCTGACTCGCGCGTTCCCATGATAATGATCGAATTCGATTGCCGGTCCGCAATGATCCGCGTTTTTCCAACGAGCACAGAAATCGGCGCCACTTCATCAATGGGAAAAGAAATCTGGTCAGCCCGCCCCCCCACTTCTTCGGTAGAACCTTGCTGAGTCCGGTTTTGGTTGTTTTGCGCGTTCTGATTCGTTCCTGTCAGCGTCGAAAGCTGCGAGGAAGTGACGGGAGTAGGACGCGACTGAATCTGTCGCCCGCCCGGAAGCTGCGTCTGCCCGGTGCCCGTATCTTGTAAAATATCCACGAGGACGGGAAGAATGTCATTCGCCTTCACGTAACGCAGCTTTCGCTCCACGGGTTTGTGATTGTCGAGCGGTTGGTCGAATTCGTGGATCAGTTGCAGAATGTAGGCAGCATCGGAGGGAGAGGCAACGACCATGATCCGGTTCATCCGGTCATCGGGTATCAACTGCGCAGCGGGCAGGTTGGCAGTGCCGACTCCGCTGAATGTATTGGCCGCATTACCGCTGCTCTGGTTCCCCTGATTGCCGCCGTTTTGCCCCTGACCGCCCCCGTTATTGTTTCCGCCGTTATTATTGTTGTTTGAATTGTTCCGGGGTTGGCCACTCACTGTTCCGCGAGCTTCGCTCTGCCGTGAGCGCTCTTCCATCCGGGCATCCATTGCTGCCTGGATGATCTGGGCGACGACGTTCGCTTCCGCGAAATCCATGTGGACGAACTCAGTGATTAAGGGAGCATCCTCGACAGGATGATCAATAATCGAGCGCAGGCGAATCAGTTGCCGCACGATCGGAGTCGTCTCCGTGATTAAAAGTCCATGAGGATTCGAAACCGGAGTGATACGACCGAATTCGTTCAGAACGATGTGATTCCCGAAAATAGTCGCGGCATCTTCGGGGTCGATATAATCGAGTTCCATGAAAAAGCCGACGAGTGACTCTCCGTCCGGAAGCGCCTCTGCATCAGTGTAAATCACGACGCCTTCGCTGAAGGAGGGACTGCCTCCACCCTGACGCGCTCCACCAAGGAGAACTTTGACGCTTTCCTGCTCCGGCTCGGTCACGAGGATATAGCCGTTCACGAGGAGGGCGGCTTCGATCAGGCGAATCGCCTCATCCCTCGGAACTTCGCGTGGGGTGACGAGACTGACCTGAGGGCCCTCAAAAATGGAGCTGTCCTTCACAATAGGCTTGCCGATGAGCCGTTCGTAAATACTGAGAATATCATTCACTGGATTGAGCGGAAACTGAAGGCTGACCCCTCCCTCAGGTCCGACGCCCGGTCCACCGGGACCTCCGGGGCGCTGCAGTTCTGAGGGTGCCTGGCTGGGTTCAGGTCGATCTTCGTCCTGCGACCACCCGATGCCCGGGCAGATGAGACTCAATAGGAGGAGAATGACTACCGGGTAAAATCCACCCCGGAGCCTGTGTCGAAGCTCAAAATTCATGTCTGTGTGTTTCCCCGGAATCTGCCATCCGGAAATAATGAAACACCGTAAGTGGTTCATCGATTCACGATGATGGCAAAAAAGTCAGGATGCTTGTTTTAGCCTATTCGCTTCAGCACGACAACAAGTGATGCAACGATTCTGCCCCCATCCGATACGGGAATTTGAGCCAGTCTGAAGAGATGGATTTTTTAGTCCACAATGCTCTCGATCTCTCCATCCGGAAGTCGGGTTCTCAAGCGATCGCCCTTCTTCACCGAAGTGACACTCGTCACGGGACGCCCTTCGGCATCCATCGTTAGTGAAAACCCTCGTTTCACGGTCGCGTCAGGACTGAGGGAATGCAGAAGGACGCTGAGATTCCGGATCGCTCTCCTCCGGTCGGACAGGGAACGGTCTGCACAAAGCTCCATCGCCTCAATCGCTCTCTGAATTTCCTCGCGCGCTCGCTTGAGCTTCTGCTCCGGCTGGATGAGGCGGAGACTGTTACCGCTTGCTTTCAAGTCGCTGCCGAATTCTTGAAGACGGCTCGATAGGGTTCCTTCGAGACGCTCCCCGAGGAAATCCAGGGATTGAGCCCATGATTGAATTTTCCGACCGGGCTCGCGGGCCTGGAGCTCCCGATAAAGCGCCGCCGCAACCCGCTCAAAGCGACTCAGATTTCCGGTCACCCGGTTGTCGAGCGCCGCCCGTATAATTCCGAGATGCCGAAATAACGTCTCACGATCCGGGGTCGCGTTCTCAGCAGCAGCGCTCGGGGTTGGTTCCCGGCGATCCGCGACAAAATCCGCAATCGTGAAATCAATCTCGTGCCCGACCCCTGACATGACTGGAATCGAACAAGCAGCAATCGCCCGCGCCACGATTTCTTCGTTGAAGGACCACAAATCTTCGATGCTGCCACCCCCGCGGGAGACAATGACCAAATCCGGTTTCGGAACGACGATCCCCTCATCGAACGCTTTAACGCCTGCCGCAATTTCCTCCGCCGATCCTTCTCCCTGAACTCGCGCCGGATAAATGATGACCCGGATCCACGGCGCGCGGCGACTAAACACATTCAGCATGTCTCGAATTGCCGCACCGGTCGGCGAGGTGACAATCCCTATCTTCTTCGGAAACACCGGGAGCGGTTTTTTACTCTCCGGCGAAAAAAGTCCTTCCGCATCGAGTTTCCGTTTCAAGGCCTCAAACCGCGCCTGGAGGTCCCCCGCTCCTTTCGGCTGCACGACTTTGGCGATGAGTTGGTATTGCCCACGCGCCTCGTATACCGAGATATCGCCCTGCACCTGAACCTGCAATCCATCGCGCAACTCGACCGGACTGCGCGAGGCGGCCCCTTTGAAGAAAACACAGGAAAGCTGGGCAAAAGCATCCTTGAGCGTGAAATAGGAATGCCCCGAGCCGGGGCGACGCAGATTGCTGATCTCGCCCTCGATCCAGACGCCCTGAAAGCGGTCTTCAAGACTTGCCCGTATATCAGCCGTGATATCCGAGACGCTGTGAACTTCTTCCGGCATGTGATCAGCCGCGCATCGCCCGGATCGCTTCAGGCATGTCCGCCGCCTTGTAGAGGGAGGTTCCCGCAACCATGACATTGGCCCCGTGCTCCCCTGCGATTTCTACGGTTCGGTGATCAATGCCCCCATCGACCTCGATGTGAAAGCCGAGTCCCTTCTCGTTTCGAATTTCCCGCGCCTCCGCGACCTTGGGCATCGTTTCGGTTTCCATAAAGGACTGTCCACCGAAGCCCGGCACGACCGTCATGACGAGGAGGAGATCGATTTGATCAAAGTAGGGCTTCACTTCGTCGAGCGGAGTCGCGGGGTTTAAGGCCAAGCCGCAGGGCAGACCCGCCTTCTGGATCTCCGCGAGTGTTGCCGACACGTCGTGATCCGCTTCGACGTGGACCGTGATCCGATCACACCCCGCTTCGATAAACATGGACAGATACTTGTCAGGACGGGTAATCATGAGATGCGTGTCCAGCGTCAGCGCGGTATGCGGACGCACGGCGGAGACGAACTGCGGGCCGAACGAGATATTTTCCACAAAATGCCCGTCCATGACATCGAGATGAAGCCAGTCTGCGCCCGCAGCATCGGCGCGGCGCACTTCTTCACCTATCTGCCCCCAGTCGGAAGCAAGAACGGAGGGGGCGATAATTCGGGTGTTGCAGTCACTCATTCGCAGGCATTATCTATACGCTTCGGCCTAACCGCAAAAACTTTGTCCGCCGATTCCCGAATATGGTCCAGGAAATGCAGCCTCCCTCCGATGACGAACCCCTCATCGATCTCGCCAGCGACACCTTTTTTATGGGCCAGGCAATGCGTCAGGCGCAAAAAGCCTACCTTGCCGAAGAAGTGCCCGTAGGGGCGGTCATCGTCCGGAAAGGCTCCATCCTCGCCCGCTCCCACAATCAGGTCGAGACGCTTCGTGATGCGACCGCCCATGCCGAAATGCTCGCCCTGACACAAGCGCAGGAAGCGATGGGTGACTGGCGGCTCACCGACTGCGATCTCTATGTGACGAAGGAGCCCTGCCCGATGTGTGCGGGGGCGCTTGTTCACTGCCGAATCCGACGCGTCATTTTCGGCTGCGGCGATGCCAAGGGCGGAGCCGCCGGCGGGTTTATCAACCTGCTGCAACAACCGACCTTGAATCATTTCAGCGAAGTCACCTCCGGCGTACTCGAAGAGGATTCAAAGTTGCTCCTGAAAACATTCTTCATGGAAGCTCGCAGCAAAAAGAAGGCTGGCATGGACTGAAAAACCGCGCAAAGGTCCTCGACCGCTATTTTTTGTCTCTCTTATGTTGTTTAAGAACCTGGCACGCTTTCCCGATATCGGGTCGAATTCCTACCTCCTCGATTTTGGTGAGACCCGCATCGTCCTCGACGCCGGGACCCACCCGAAACACACCGGACGGGACACTCTTCCCCGGTTTGAAGAAATCGAACCCGACACGGTCGATGCGATCTTTGTGAGCCATCCTCATCTCGATCATATCGGCGGACTGCCGGTTCTGATGCACCAGCAGATCTCGGCAGCGGTCGCGATGACCGCACCCACGAGCGAGAGCGGCTCCGCCTTGCTTCATAACTCTGTGAATGTGATGAAGTCGCAAAAGGAGGAGCTTAACGAACCCGCTTACCCACTTTACACGCATCGCAGAGTGAATGAATACGAGCGGCTCTGGTTCACCCGCGAAGTAGGCGAGCCTTTCTCAGTCGGTTCGGCTGACCGGGTAGAGTGCGAGTTCTTCCCCGCCGGTCACGTTCAGGGAGCCGTCGGCATTCGCATGGAAGGCACCGGGCACTCCGTCTTTTACACCGGGGACGTTCATTTTGAAGATCAGACCCTGACAAAAGCAGCTCAATTCCCCACCAAAGGGATCGACACTCTGATCGTGGAAACGACTCGCGGCGGTTACGAGCGGGATCCCGAATACACGAGAGAGCTGGAAAAAAAGAAACTTGGAAACGCGATTTGGAAAACGATCGAACGCGGCGGAGCGGTCTTGATTCCAGTTTTTGCCTTCGGGAAAACTCAGGAACTCCTCTTCATGCTGCAGGAACTTCGAGACGACGGCTTGATTCCCCACGTCCCCGTTCATATCGGCGGACTCAGCACGCGGATGTCACAAATCGCAGATCGTTTCGCGGAGAGCGGTGAGCGACTTCATCGTGGAACCCGTTTGTTGGATGATTTTGACGACCTTCATATCCTGCCGCGCGGTCACCTTGAGCCTGAGTTTCGGCCCGGCCGGATCTACGCCCTCTCAAGCGGGATGATGTCTGAGCACACCGTCTCGAACCGTTTTGCCCGTCACATTTTGCGATCAGAGCATCACTCCCTGATTTTCGTCGGCTACGCCGATAGCGAAACCCCGGCGGGGAAAATCCTCGAAGTCGGTCAGGGAGGGCATGTGCAGCTCGATAAAAAACGGGATCACGAGACCGAGATCAAATGCGAAGTACATCGCTTCGATTTCAGCGGTCATGCTCCGAGAGATCAGATCGCCGACTACGCCGTGGCGTGCCGTCCAAAAAACGTCATCCTCGTCCACGGAGACCCCGCCGCCCGCGCCTGGTTTCAGGAGGAACTCACAAAACGAATGCCGGGGAGTCGGATCATTCTGCCGAAACCTGGCGAGGAGATTGCCCTTGCTTGATTCCAACCCGTGGAGAGGTGGAAAAAGTAGCGGGGATTCGGGAGCGCGCCGGCGCCAAAGCACGGAGCTCCGCAGCCTGAACTTTCCCCCGCCCGCTACGCTTCCGAATCACGCTCTTCGAGCTTTTTCACCCGTTTGAGAAGGCTGCCGAGCTGCTTGACTCTCATGCTTTCTCGGCGGTCATCTTTGAGCGGTCGCGCGGGGTATCCGAAATAGGTTCCTCCCGGTTCAGTGATCGAAGCAATGACCCCCGAGCGCCCCCCGCAGGTGACACGGTCAGCGATCGTAAGATGCCCGGCGATCCCGCATTGCGCCGCCAACGTCACATAGTCCCCGATACGTGTGCTGCCCGAAATCCCAGTCTGCGCAACGATGATACAATGCTTGCCGATGATCACGTTGTGCCCAATTTGAACCTGGTTATCAATTTTGGTTCCCTCACCAATGACCGTCTCACCGAAGCGGGCACGGTCGATTGTGGTAGAAGCGCCAATTTCGACATCATTTTCAATTCTCACGATACCCAGCTGTTCGACCTTCTGATGGCGACCCTCAACGAACTCGAATCCAAATCCGTCTCCACCGACAACGACTCCGGCGTGAAGAATGACACGATCCCCGATGATACAACCTTCTCGAATCGTGACGTTCGGTCCAATTTCGCAGCCTTCACCGATCGAGGCATTCTCTCCCACGACCGCCCCGGGTCCTATGCGGGTTCCGGACCCGATGGACGCCCCGGACAGAATTGTTGCATTGGAGAGGACACTCACTTTTGAGCGGTCGAGAATAGCGTCAGGATCAACCGAGGCATCCTCATGGACCCCACTGAGGAACGCCGGGGGGCGGACTCCGAAGGACTTCACAATCGTATCGAAAGCGAGGATCGGATTCTCAACAAGGACAAGTGCCGCCGTCTCCGGAACTTCGACCTCGGCAACCGGAACGAGAACGAGGCCCGCTCCGGTCGAGGCCAGTTGATCCTTATACTTGGCGTTTCCGAAAAAACTGACGCAGGACGAATCGGCTTGATCCAGCGCTGCGAAATTCGTGAGCACGGCCTCTTCGCATCCGCGAAGCAACTTCCCTCCCACCAGTTGAGTCAGCTCAGCTACTGTCGTTTTCATGCTCTGTTTCTGGACACAAAAAAGCGGCGGTAAACCGCCGCTTACGCATTTTTCAAATCGTTTGAAAGGATCTACTGGGACGCTCCGGCATTCAACGCTCCCACCACTTCCTCAGTGAGATCGACGACGCTCTCAGAGGTGTAGAGAATGGCTTTGTTCGCTTTCGGGAGAAAAGACTTATCGAAAACAAGATCATGCCCCTGCGCCTCGACGATCGCGTTGACAGCTTCCTTGATCTCACCCACCAGAGTCGCTTCCATCTCTGAGCGTGCTGTCATCACTTCCGCAGAAGCCTTGCGCTGTGCATCACTGATCTCCTGCCCTTTCTGAGCACGCTCCTGAGCCAATGCTTGCAGTTTCTCCATGGCTTCCTTGCGCTTATCTTCAGAAAGGAGCGTGTCGCGAACGGTCTTGTCCAACTCAGTCATCTGGTTGGTCATCATCTGATAAGCAGCTTGGCGCTCGTCAATATTCTTCCGCTTCTCTTCCGCCATTCCGTTGATCTTCTCAACCTCGATTTCGGTCTTGTAGTAGCGGTTGAGAGCGTCCTGCATATCAACGACAGCGATCTTAAGACCCTGAGCTGATGCATTCATTCCGAAACCGGAAAGGAGAATGGCAGATACACAGAAGAGAGTTGGCAGGTTGAACTTCATGTTTATCAATTAAGTGAGATAGAATTTAAAAATCTGGACGCGAATCGCCGTTCTTGTCGCCCTTTCAAAAGACGGGGGACGCAGGGGATTTCTTAGATAGTTTCCCCCGCTCAGTTATTAAAACTGAGCGCCCATCGTGAACTGGAACCGTCCACCATCGTCGTTGAATGCATCAGCTTGCAGCGGGAAGGCATAATCAAGCCTGACTGGAGCGCTTCCGAGAATGAAAAGACGAAGACCAATACCCCAGTCAGAATTCATGCCGCCGGCGATAGAACCGACGGGTCCATCGGAAACTTCACCCGCATCGTAGAATGCAGCACCACGGATCTTTTCCATGATTGGAAAGGTGACCTCAGCAGTGATGTTCCAAGCCTGCTGACCGCCGAGGGTCTCGCCACTGACCGGATCACGGGGACCCACATCGCGGAAGTCGAATCCACGGAGATTGTTGGCACCACCAAGGAAGTGGCGCATGAAGATCTGGTCACCATCTGCTGAGCGGCGGAAACCACCATTCACGCTTACAATAAAGTCGTATGGAAGATCAAAGTATTGAGCCGCAGTGACCGTGGCAATCGTGTCATCGACGTCGCCACCGATGCCCGCGAACTCAAAACCAGCATTAATTTTGTGACCCTCACGAGGCATAAACAAGTTATCTCGAGTATCACGAGTAACGTTAACACCGATACTGCCCTTGAAGAAATCTCCACCTTCGTTCAGAAACGCCTGCGAAGCGTTAGCGTCCGGATCGACGTCAATCTGTTCACCACGGAGCTCTAGAACCCCGTAAGTAAACTCCCCAAGCGACTTGCGGAGCGAAATAGCAGCACCCGCCTCGGTCTGATCAAACTGATCACTGAGAAAGAGAAGATTCCGATAGTAAGCTTCCGTGGTGAGCGCGAGGCGCTGCCCCATAAACCATGGCTCAGTGATGGAAACGCTTGCATCACGACGTTCGCTACCAGCACGGATACTAAAACGGAAACGCTGACCCGCACCCGTGAAACTCGGCCAATCGAAAAGATCAAAATTTGTCTGCGTCACTTCCATGAAACCGGTGACGCTGTCAATCGAGCTGAAACCGGCACCGAAGTTGACCGTTCCAGTTGGCTTCTCTGTGACCCGAATGAGGAGATCTTTCTCGTCGAGATAGCTGGTGTCGACGGGCATCAACTCAACATTACTGAAGTAGTTCATGTTCTCAAGACGGCGCTTCGTGACATCCATCCGCGTCGTATCGAATGGCTGACCCGGCTCAAGCGGCAGCTCCCGACGAATGACCCGATCCTGAGTCTTGTCGTTTCCTTCAATCTGGATCTTACCAATTTTGTAAGCATTCCCCTCTGCAACATCGAGGACCACCTTCACCCCACCGTTCCCGGCATCTTCAAGACGTGGAACAACGCGAACATCCGCGTAGCCCTGCGCACCATACTGATCAGCAATGAGCTGGATGTCGTCGGTCAGCTTATTACCGGCAAACTGATCGCCAGCCTTCGTCTTCAGGAAGGGAAGGATATCTTCAGGGAGCGAAAGCGCCTGAACCCCGGTGATCGCAAGGCTATCGACTTGGTAAGTATCACCTTCGTCGATTGTGATGACGACATCGACAAACTTCGCGTCAGCCCGAACCCGCGACACGTTCACTACCTTGGCATTGAGGAACCCATTGTCGCGGTAAAAGTCCTCAAGCGCCCGGACATCCTGTGCGAGCGTCTCCGCATCAGTTGAACCACTTGAACCGAAGAGGGACTTAATTCCCTTTTCCTTCTGTGACATCTCATCTTTGAGCCGAACAGCAGTGAAAGAAACATTGCCAACAAAACTAACATCGCGAAGAACGCCCTGAGTCCCTTCGTTGATCGTGTAAACGACCGTTGAGTATCCCTCTGAGGTAGGAGCACCAATACGGTAAGTGACCGTTGCTTCGGAGAAGCCTTTTTTTCGATACATCTCCTGAATTTCCTGACGAGCGGTCTTCAAGACCTCCTCATCAATTGGCTTGTTCACCTTGAGATCGACCTTTTTCTGGAGCTTTGAGGTGTCGATCAGTGTGTTCCCCACAAACTGAACGCCGCCATAAACGGCACGAGTCTGCACCACAACGATGAGGGAAACACCACCGGAAACATTCTCGGAAAGAATACGGACATTCTCAACGTCGCCACTGCCGTAGAGGTTTTTCACATCCTCATCGACCTGCGACAACGAAAGCTCATCACCCACACGGGAGGCCATCTGAGAACGAATGCGGTCCGGTGAGACTGTTTGGTTGCCGACATACTGAATATCGATCGACTTGATGGTCTTACCTTCCTGAGCTTGAACCGGGGCAACAGAAGCGGCAGCAATAGCAATGATGGCGAGACAGGCGCCGTTTAGGTAAGGTCTTAACCTTCTGGAAAAATTCATACGAAGAGTGGTAGTCCGTTCTCGGCGGTTGGAAAGTCGTGCGGTTTAGTCGTGCAAGCGGGGCCCTCTTAGATAAGAGAATTAAGCGGTTCGTCAAGGCGGAAATTAGCCATACTCAGTTGCGCTGAGAGGCTAATTTCGTGCCAAATAAACGTCGAAAGTCGCTTCACTGCAATTGATTATCTCAGATGGAATCTTCTGCAAGCAAAACATATCGACAATTATAATTATTAGGATATCTTAAATATTCGTAAATACAAAACAAAAGAGAACTTCATTTTTAATTGAACTTCACCGCTGAATCCCTGCCCTAGCCTTCCGCCCAGTGTCCGATCCGTCGCCAACTGATCCTGCTGATACCCCTATGCAGGAGTTTGAACAAAGCCTCCGCCCGCCTGACTTTGACGAGTTTTGCGGCCAGCAGAAGGTGAAGGATCGCCTCATGCTGATGATTGAGGCGGCCAAGCAACGCAACGATGCTTTGGATCATGTCCTCCTTTGTGGCCCTCCCGGGCTTGGGAAAACGACGCTGGCTCACATCCTTTGTCGGGCGTTCGGCTCTGAGATGCACCTCACGAGCGGTCCGCAGATTGAAAAAGCCGGAGATTTGGCTGGTTTGCTCACGACCATTCAGCACGGAGATTTTCTTTTCATCGACGAGATTCACCGTCTCCACCCCGCGATTGAGGAATATCTCTATCCGGCAATGGAGGACTACAAACTCGACATCATGATCGATCAGGGGCCGAACGCCCGCTCGATTTCGCTCAATATTCCCAAGTTCACCCTGGTGGGCGCAACAACCAAGGCGGGAATGCTAACGAGGCCCTTACTCTCCCGTTTCGGTATCACAAACCGACTCGACTATTATACGCCTGAAGAGTTGGTCATTATTATCACCCGGTCCGCGAAGCTTCTCAACGTGGCGATTGAGCAACAAGGAGCCCTGGAAATCGGCTCCCGCAGCCGCGGCACTCCGCGGATCGCGAACGGCCTCCTGCGCTGGGTTCGCGACTTTGCCCAGGTCAAAGCGGACAATATCATCACCCATGAAGTCGCTCAGTCGGCCCTCGCGATGCTCGACATCGACGAAGACGGTCTGGATGAGATGGACAAGAAGATCCTCGAGGCGGTGATTTATAAATACGACGGAGGACCTGTCGGGTTGAATTCCATCGCTGTCGCCGTGGGAGAAGATGAAGCGACGATCAACGAAGTTTACGAGCCGTTTCTCATTCTTAAAGGATTCCTCAAGCGAACCCCTCGCGGCCGCTCCGCCCTTCCCTCCGCCTATCGCAAGCTTGGCATGACGCCTCCGCGAAGCGTCAACGACGACCACCCGGAACTCCTTTAGCTCATTCCACCCCGAACTAACCATGAGTGATTTCATCCTCCAGATCGAAAACCTGATCACCGCCTTTGGTGACGCAGAGTATCGCTATTTGCTCCTCGAACCCCTGATCTTTTATGGCATTCTCATCGGTGTCATCATGCTCGGGGCTGGATTCTTCATGAAGGCACCGAAGCTTCAGTTTGCGGCCCTCATCACGGTCGGCCTCTGTGCATTAGCCCATGTCCCTTATAAAGAGGCACGTCTCTCCGCCACTCCCCGTATGGAGCAGGTCTACAAGATCAGCTCGCCGGCGCGGATGAAGGGTTTTAATGAGAACACGCAATCCTGGCTGGAGACCATCTGGCAATTCCGTCTCCTTGTTCTTCTCGCGGCGATCACGCTCATGATCGGCATCAATCGAAACCGCTTCGGCTTTGGCCTCGGTGTCGCGACCTGTCTTCTCGGACTGATTGTCGCGAAAAACGCGATGTGGCTGCATTATCAGGATGCAATTGCTTATCACCCAAATTTGAAAAAGCATGAAGCTCCCATCGATCGTCAGCCCCGTGTCGAAACCCCGCCGACGGTGATGCAATCGCAATGGACTCCCGAACCGGCGAGAACGACCTACGTTGCACCCGCCGCCGCAGCTCCTGCGACCCAACCGCTCTCGACCCGATCCGCTGCGTCAATTCCGGCTCCCGGTCGCATTCCTGCGCCGGAAGTTCCGGTTCGGCCACAAGCGCGCCCCGTGACTCCCCTGCCCCGGTAGAGATCAGTCGCCTTTCACGCCAATAACTCCGGTTGCCGCCCGGATTGTCGCGACAGGCGGAGCGCCAACTACCCCGCGAAACACTAAAACTCCGCGAGGTAGGAATCCACGACGGTTCCCTCCACATCACGCAGCTCGAGGAGGAGTGTTTTTTTCGGCCAATCAATGGTAATGAGCCCGAAATTGCGGCTCTGAAAATTCACCGGACTGACCCGATGGCGGTTCGGCTCCCCGTTTCTTCCGCCACCCGCGTTGGTCAATCCGCTGGAAGTGATTTCGTAAACCGGAAAACCGGGACTTAAGGGATCACTCGTCGCCAAAGCCATGATCTCCCCCATGTGTCGGTCGCCGCTGACAAACAGGACCGGACCGGTTTCACTCGCTTTCAGGAGGCTCAAGAGTCGCTTTCGCTCGTGAGGAAAATTCTCCCATCGCTCCCACAGGTGATCCTGAGGGAGAAACTGGATGCTGGACATGATGATCCGCAAGTCCGCCGGCTTTTTCAGCTCCACTTCGAGCCATTTCCACTGCGCCTCACCGAGAACAGTCGCGCCCGGATCCGTATTTTGGGCATACGGCCCATGAGTCGCCCGCTGCGGAAGGGGCACGAGAGGCCCCCGGAAATAGCGCGTGTCGAGCATGATCACCTGAAGCCGCTTGCCTTTCCCTCCGAAATATCTCGCGTCATATATCCCGGGATAGCTTCTGATCGCGGCGTCTTCCGGCGTCGAAAAGAACTCGTGATAGACTTCCTCCGCCAATTCCTTTCCCTGAAATTCAGCGCCCCCGTCATTCACCCCGAAGTCATGGTCATCCCACACCGCCAGAACCGGGGTCGATTCGATCAGTTTCAGGTAGCCCGGCTTTTCTCCGAGAAGGCGATACGCCTCCCGGAATTCCGCAGGGTCTTCCGTGTCAGCGTAGACATTGTCCCCCAGAAAGAGAAATAAATCAGGCGACTGGGCGGCGATCGGCTCCCAGATGATGTGCTTTTTTTTCTGATCGGCACAGGAACCCAGAGCAATTCTGGTGACCACCTCTGGCAGCGGCGCGTCGTGCTTCGGAAAGTGAACCTCCTCCGCGAGAGGAGGTTCACTGCAAGCCGCAATGAAGAGCAACAAGAGTGCCGGGAATAACGCCCGCCTCTTCAAGCTAACCCTGTTAAGCTGAGCGCCCAACCCTGTTGACTGCCCGTCCACTTTACTTGTCATTCGATCTGATCGGGTCCACATGGTGACAGCTTAACCGAACTCACGGGAAGCCAAGCGAAATGTTTTTCGCTTTTCCAAGGAACGTTCTACTGTCCTCGTAAAGATGCCCCCATCCAAAACCATTTCCCCCGCCTACGATGTTGCGGAAGCTCGTCTTCATGCCCTGAAAGACGGTTCGAAGCGACAAATGCTGGGCATTTATAAGGAGTTCCTCAAAGTCGAGCGTCAGGAAATCAAAGAGGCTCATCAAGCAGGTGCCGATGGATTCGCGATCTCGGAGCACCGTGCCGCAATGATGGATGTCCTCCTCCGGGACGTCTTTCTCCACTTTCTCGCTGAAACCGGCGCGATCGAAGAGACCGGACAGGAATTCCCAGTTACGCTGGTAGCCAGCGGCGGCTACGGGCGCGGGCACCTGAATCCCGGCAGCGACATCGACCTTCAATTTCTCGTTCCGGGGACAACACGGAATCTCCCGAAATGCCTGAAAGAACTCGTGAATCAGTTTTCCCTGATGCTTTTTGATCTCGGTCTTGATGTGAGCTACCCCGTTCGTTCGATCAAAGAAGCCTGCAAGTTTGCGAACAAAGATCACCAGACGAAGACGACCCTCCTCGACGCGCGGTTTATCGCCGGAGACGAAGCGCTTTTTCACGAATTCGAGGAAGCCTTCTTCGAGCATTGCATTCGCGGTCACGAAAAGAAGTACCTCGGCGAGCGCAGCCGCGACATTCGGGCTCGTCATAAGAAGTATGGCGGCACAGTCCACCTTCAGGAGCCGAATGTAAAAGAAGGCTGCGGCGGGCTCCGTGACTACCACAATTTGATTTGGGTCCTCTGGGTTCTCCGAAAGTCCCGCGACCTCGACGCCCTTGTCAAAGAACGGCGTCTCACCCGGATTGCCTTCGATGAAATTGAGGAAGCCGCAGAGTTCCTCCTCCGCGTCCGGAATGAGCTGCATGTCTCTCAGAAAGGCCGTTCCGGTGATATCCTAACCCTCAGACTTCAGGGCATCGTCGCCACCAACCTGTCTTTCCCCGGGAAAAATATTCTTCGCCGCAGCGAGACCTTCATGAAGGACTACTACCGGCACACGAAGAACATGTTCCACCATAGCACCTCGATCATGCAGAGCTTTGAGCTGGAAGTGGTCGGTGATGACACAAGAAGGATTCCGGTTTTCAACTTTCTCGCACGCCAGACCGCCGGCGAAGAAGTCTTCGACGGATTTTACTCAAAGGGCGGACTCATTTACCCGGAGAACGACGAGATTTTCGAAGAGGACCCTAAACGCCTCATGCGTTTTTTCCTTCACACTCAGCGGCGTCATCTCAGGACGAGCCCTGAAATTCGAAGGCTATTTAAATTGAACTGGGGCCTTATCGACGGAAATTTCCGCCGGAACAAAGCGATCCGCGAAACCTTCGAGGAAATTTTGCAGAATCGGGGTCAGGTCGCGCACATTTTCCGCAGGATGCACCGAAATGGCTTCCTCGGTCGCTACATTCCCGAGTTCGCCCCGCTCACCGATCTCGTGCAGCACGAATTTTTCCACCGCTATTCGGCCGACGAACACACGCTACGATGCATTGAGGTTCTCGATGGACTCATTCACACCGAAGACCCGAAGAAAAAATTCTTCCGAAAAGTGTTCCAGGAACTCGAAGATCCGGTTGCCCTGTATATCGCACTCCTCATGCACGACACCGGTCGCTCCGAAGAGGTCCGTCACCATGAGGACGCCAGCGCGATTCTTGCCGCGAAAGTGTGCAAACGACTGAACTATTCAGGAGACCGTCTCCGACTCATCATGTTTCTCGTCGATCACCACCTCACTTTTTGGCGCACCTCGACCACCAAGGACATCAGTGATCCGAATACGATCGCTGACTTTGCCGGGGCGGTGAAGAATCCCCGCTGGATGGAAGCCCTTCACCTCTTCACCTACGTCGATTCCAAAGGAACCAACGATGAAGCCTGGAACGACTGGAAAGCTTCTTTGATGCGGCAGCTCCATCGCTCAACCGACTCATTTTTCAGCGACCGGAAGTTGTTTCAGGCGCAATTCAACCGACCTGTCGAAGAGACTCGAAAAAAGGTCCTCAAAAAACTGGGAGACGACTATCAAGAGGAAGTTGAAGCCCACTTCAAGGCGATGCCTGAGCGCTATTTCAGCCATCGAGGAGCCACCAGTATCTCGCGGCACATCAAACTCTTCCGGCGTTTCTTTAAGTCAGTTCGCCGAACGACGTCTGAAGCAATGGTTCCTAAACTCGGCTGGGAAGCGAGACCGGACGAAGGATACAGCCTTCTCGAAGTCGCGGGGTGGAATCGTAAAATGCTCCTCGCCAAAGTTGCCGGAGCGCTCGCGGCTCGAAATCTGAATATTCTCTCGGCTGACATATTCAGCCGCAGTGACGATCTCGTCCTCGATATTTTCCGGGTCTGCACCGCGACTTTCAATCCGGTCCAGAGTCCCCGTGAAATCGAGCGGATTCAGAAAATGATGGATGACGAATTCTGTATCGATACCTGCAAAATCGATTTCCCGGCTTTGATCGAAAAGCAGGATGCCCCCTCGATCACCGAGGCGGAGCCCCCTAATTTTGACATCCCGCAACGAGTCTATCTGAGCAATGAGCCCGACGAACAGGCTACGATTCTGGAGATCCAGGCGCAGGACCGGATCGGGCTTCTCTACGACATCTTTACGATTCTTGGAAACCTCGGGGCGCAAGTCCTGAATGCCCGCATCAGCACTCAAGCGGGCGCGGCAATCGACCGGTTTTCAATTGTCGATTCGAGCACCGAACAGCAAATCACCGCCCCGGACCGGCTTAAGGAAATTCAGTCCTTGATTGCCGAGTGCCTCGATCACAAACCTGCGATCGAAGCCTTTTAGTAGGCATCTATCAGCTTTCCTCGCTGCGCTTCTGGTCGTAGGCCGCAATGATGCGACCGACAACCGGGTGTCTCACGACATCCTCTCCGGAAAATTGGGTGAAGACGATACCCTCGACTCCTCTCAGAATTGACATTGCCTCGAGCAGGCCTGAATTCCGCTTCGGCCTCAAATCAATCTGTGAAGGATCACCCGTGATAATGCAGGTCGAGTCCTCGCCAAGCCGGGTGAGAAACATCAACATCTGCTCACGGGTCGCGTTCTGCGCTTCATCAAGAATGACGCAGGCGCGGTTCAAAGTCCGCCCCCGCATGTAGGCGAGCGGCGCGATCTCGATCAAATTTTTCTCCGCAAAGCGAACCGCCTCCGCTCCATCGAGCATGTCGTTCATCGCGTCATAGAGCGGTCGGAGATACGGAAGCACCTTTTCCTCCAACGCACCGGGCAGAAATCCCAGCGCCTCGCCGGCCTCGACCGCAGGACGGGTCAGCATGATGCGCTCAATCTTCCGGTTCTTCAGGAGATCGAGGGCATAGGCCATCGCAAGGTAGGTCTTACCCGTTCCCGCAGGTCCGACTCCGAAAACGACGTCATTCGAACTCAGGGCCTTTAAATATTCGAGCTGTGTTTTGGTGCGCGGCGTCACCGGAGGCTTCGATCCACCCGTGAGGAGGCGATGCTCAAACAGGGTGCTAACTCGTGACTCAGGATTCCCTCCTGAGGATTCTTTGTCCGATTTCGTTTCCATCGATTCTCTCGCCGCGTTTAACGCATAGCGAAACGAATGGGGAGTGATCGCGCCCCCCTGACGTCTCGCTGTTTCCAGATCTTCAAAAACCGAGGCACCGGCGCGGACCGCCTCGTCCTCGCCCTGCAACTTCACCCAGGAATCCCGTGTTGCGACACCGATCCCGAGAGCGTCCCCCATTTCACGGAGAAGGTTCACGTTGTCCGCAAAGAGACTGTGCAGAAAATGCGGGCTCTCAAATTCGATGGTCTGCTCGGGCATACCGTAAAAATACGAACCTGAATTGACGGAGGCACCACCCTATCGATACCCGTAGACCAGCCCCCAATCGAGCATGCCGGAAAATTCACCGACACCTTCGACCCCGGGATTCTCCGCCTCGATCCGGGCCGCTTCCTTCTCGTCGTATGAGACGATGACACGGATCAGATAAGTGGCCGTCTTTTGCGGCAAAGCGCGCGCTCCTGCGAAAGAGTCTTTTTGAAACGATTCCAGACTGACTGGATTCCCCTCGATGTCGAAAATATCCACTTTCACGGTTGCGCCCGGCCAGCTTGTCCCCGCCCAGAACCAATACTCGTTGCCACGGAAAAGCTGGTGCCGAACCAGAAGCTGTTTCTCAGGAGAAACCTCGCCCGACCAACTGTCTTCACGGACCTCGAAGCCCTGCTCAACATAGGGAGTCGCGGCCTCGAGCGCGAACGAGATCGCCTCGTTCACAAAGGCCTCAAGTCGATTCAAAAAAGGAAACGACATCGCAATCAACAAAATGGTCGCTCGCTTGTATTTGGAAATGCCTGAATCTTGGATCATAGGTAAAAATCGGGGAGGTTCGATCTAAGAATCGGACGCCTCAAAGTAATATTCGTCTAACATGGATTGGCTGATATCTCTCAGCTCATTAATGTCCTCCTCGGAAATAGGCTCCCCATCCGAAATGATCGCCTCAAGGCGCGCCAACCCGGTCGAAATCGCCCGAATCTGCGGCGTCGATTTGGAAGCCCCTGTCATCGATTCCAACATTTCCCGAAAATGCGTGATCAAACCAGGCTGGTTCAGAAGCTCCGCTTTGTCTTCGCTAAAAGAGTCACTGATGAAAGAAGTCACGACGTTCGTGCCCCGGAGCCATCCTCCGAGACTGACAAGACCGGAAAGTTCTTCATCCCGGAGTTTATCCATCGTCATGCGCACCGTCTGCTGCGTCGCATCAAGCTCTTCACGGACGGCTTCCCAGTTCTTGTCGGCAGCCGCTTCGATGATGCTCAAACTGTGAGGCTGCACCGCGCCGGAAAGACTCAGTGCCTCCGATATCGCAAGGACTTCCCGACCGATGCGTTGAATATCATCCCCGCTCTTCGCCTGCACCGCGATAAATCCCTCGCCCACGAGACTGCCGAAAGTCAGCGCGAGGATGGCCCTGTCCGTTGTTGTCGCCCGCGATTCAGGCAGATTGACCGCCCCCTTCCACTCCGGCTCGTCCAACTTATCGAGCACCGCAAAGATCTCGGCAGGAATCGGCACGACTACCTTATCGACAATTTCTCCGGGGAAATTGGAGAGGTCAATGCGCTCTGGAACCACATTCTCGTCGGCGGTCAGGCACAAAGGACCAAAGACGAGCACGGCAGTCAACGCCAGAAGGCCCGAAATCAGCGAAAGACGAGGTGAGATCCGAAAACTCATAAATTACCCTGTAACTATCGCAGAAATCGCGTCAGGATCAATACAGCATCGCAGCGGATAAGAGGCTCACTTTTCCCTCCTGAAATCATGAATGCGCCGCAATCGACGAAGGTATTCGCTCATGCGATGCTCTCTGATCCAGGCCGGAGGGGTTTCGAACTCCCTCGCCAGTGATTTCATCGCAAAGGGCAGCTCACCCTCTTCGATTAATGACGCAAAAATTTCCGGGACCTCGCGCTCCGTGAGCCGAATTGAATCCTTTCCATGAACGAATTGTTTTTCCGCCGATTTAGGATCGAGAAGAGGAAGGCGGGGAACGAGATCTTTGTCATTCACGATCCGCCAGGTAGACTCGGCTTGCTTCATTGGGTAAAATTTCTGAGTCCCCACTTTCGGAGCCCCAAAGGTGCAAACGAGATCCGGTTTCTCAACCGCTCCGGCAATGGTCGCGAGGGCTCCCCCGAGGGAGTGACCCGTGAAAATCCAAGGCCTTGGAAGTGTCTCGAGCGTCGGGAAAATCCGGGGCCAGATGCGCTTAAAAAAAACGTAGAAACCCGAATGAACAAAAGCGTCTTCGGGATCCCCCTGCGCTCGAAAGCGTTTCCATCCATGGGGCCGGATCACCGCGTTCATGATCCATTGCCGCGTTTTGTTGGTCCCTCGAAAACACACAATCGTTCCCCCTTCCCCATCCCGCCGCCGATAAATCGAGGCATGGTTACTCGTCTTATGTATCGAGAGTGTTTCTTCGAAAGGAGACCGCTGCTCCAGCAAAACAGACCGGCGGGGCAGCTTCTCTTTTTTGTCCCGCAGGACCTCGCGGTGATCAGGGGTATAGGCAAGACGGCAAAGTTCACCCAGCCACCATGCCGTTTCCACGCAAAATTCGCCGGTCGAAAATTCAAAGTCAGGCATCGCCACTCCGCCTTCAAAAAACGCCTCCTCAGGATCGAGGCCAAAGACACCGTCCCACTCTGAGAGCCGCGCCCTCAGCTCAGTCTTCCGATCGCGGGTCCAGGATTCCAAGCGCTTCATTCGGAATCGAGTAAACCTTAAACCGACGCTTTTGACACGGCGATATTCCCGGAAAAACAGACATCAACATCGCTCCCCGCTTTCCGGGGACGATCATGATAATCGCCCACATACTGAAGCTCATTTGCCCCAACCGTCTCATAAGCGACCAACAAGGGATGCCGCTCCTGCTCACAACGCTGCACCATCGGTTCAGGATCTCCCGGATCAGGATGTGGCAGATTGACCGTCCAGAACTCTCCGTGAGCCGTCTCTTCTGAGATCAGGCTCTCAAACCCAAGTCCCGCCCATTTCGCAGCACGATTCCAATCAAGCTCATTTCCCCGCTTCATGAAATGAGAAAAAGCGACTCCGCGAATCCCCGCAAACGCCGCTTCGCGAACCGCCGCGACCGTGCCGGAAATCACGAAATCATGCCGTCCCAGATTTCCCCCGTGATTGATCCCCGAGAGAATCCAGTCCGGCCTCTCCGGCATGAGGTGTGCCAACGCAACCCTTGCACAATCTGCCGGAGTCCCGCTGATCGCAAAACGCCGCTCGCCGCGCTCTTCGTATTTGATGGTCTCCTGCGTCGTAACCCGATGCCCAATCTCCGACATCTGCGTCATCGGAGCCGCGATCCAAATTTCATCAAAATAAATCTCAGCAAGCTCCACTAATGCCGCGAGCCCCTCGGCGTCTATCCCATCGTCGTTCGTGATTAAAGCTCTCATGATTCTCCCGGGCGCAGTTCTGTTTTGAAAAAATCCAGTGGCCCACCGCTCTCGACGGGTCTATCTCTCAGCCGTGGAACAAAGGCAAGAACTGGTTTACTTCGACCGTTACGAGGAGTCGCTCAAAACGGAGGGCATCTATGGCGAAAAGCCGCTCCGCTGGGCCTACGAAACCCGTCTCGGAAAAGTCGCGCTCGAAGGCGTCATCAAGCGCCCCTGGTTTTCCGGCCTCTACGGGAAGTGGGCCGACTGCAGCTGCTCCCAAAAAGAAATCGCGACCTTCATCGACCGCTTCGGCCTCGAT
>CAZOUP010000014.1:0-2155 GCA_964583035.1 uncultured Akkermansia sp. | reverse complement strand
AATCCGATCGCCCTTTCCCAGTCGCTTTCCTACCTCTGGGAAAACAAACGACGCATCACCATGGTTCGCGATTCCGCCGCCGGTGATTACCTCTTTCTCGAAATCGGCGCGACCAATGTCGGTAGCATCGTCGACACTTCAAAGCCCGGCGCCGCCATCCAGCGGGGCGATGAAAAAGGCTACTTCCGTTTCGGCGGCTCCATGGTCATGATGGTTTTTGAAGAAAGCAGAGTTGAGCCAGCTCCCGATCTCGCTGAGCAGTCTGAAAATGGCATCGAGCTCTACGCCCGGGTCAGGGACAAGGCCGGGATCGCAAAGCCCGTCTCTTAAAACTCCCCCTTTTCTGCGCTAAGCGCAAAACTCATTCTTCTCCCTCATTATTCACAAAACAAGATGAACGAAGACATTGAAAAATTCGAAACCACCAAGTCAAAACCAGCGATCATTTTTATCGCCGGCTTTACCGGATTTTTAGGGCTCATCGGGCTTCTCGCTTTCGCCAAAGCGATGCCTCACCTTGGCGCAGACGATATTTTTCCCTCGTCTTCGCTGCCGGCATGATCGCCTTCACGGTTCTCTTTCTAAAATACTCTTTCAACCCACCTTGGCAGCTCACGGATCGAGACCTCACCGTCCGTCGTTTTTTCGGAGCGAAAACCATCCCCTACGAAGAGATCTATTCACTCGGAACGTTCCGTAAAACCTTCCGTCCCAAAAAGGCCGATGGCAGAAAAATGAAGAGCGTTCTCACGACCCATCATCTCGCTGTCGAGACACGCGACGGAAAGACAAAGACATTCACTCTCCCCTCTTTCGCAAGCAACAGCGGACTCCTCGATTCACTCGCGAAGCGGTCAGGCAAAGTGATCGAGAAACTTCCCGACGAGATCGAAAAAGGCCTCAATCCACCGGCCTAAGTTAGGGGCGCCCAAAAAAGAGCGGCTGCCAGACAGGACAACCGCTCTTCTGAACTAGACCAACAAAGGCTTATTTCACGTAGCCGTAGCCACCGCTGTATGATCCGGAAGTCTGCGTCGGATACGCAACCGGATTCTTCGTGCCGCAGCAAGTCTGCTTGTTCCGATGCTTGCACGCACCGAGGAAAAGCGACGCGGCGGCGATAGTGAGGAAAAGAATCGAGAGTTTCATATCAGGTGATTGAGTGGTTCAGAGTTTTCTAAAAGCAGGAACTTAATCTCCTGCTGCTCAATGATACGGAACGGTTCCTGCCGTCTTTCATTAGGACACGAAAAAACGCTCACCGATGAAGGGGAGCGCTTCTTCAGTGATCAGACCAGAGCCTGATCGATTGTTTCCGCGATTACTTCTCACAAGTGCCGCAGCAAGTCGACTTCGCACAGCAGGAAGACTTCGCCCATGGGCAAGTCGCGCAAGAATTGAGAAAGAGGGAGGCGGAAACAACGAGGAGGATAGCGAGTGTCTTTTTCTTCATGGGGAATCTGAGGGGATGGATTTGGATTGGAAGCAACCGACGAACCCCGCAGGGATGAAGGATCGCGGAGCGAACTCCAATCGGTTGCAATCGCCCATAGAATAAGTAAACTCCGCCCCTTTAACAAATCAAAAATGAGCCACTCGCCTAAACATCTCGCTGTCGCGGGAGCGACCGGAGCCGTCGGGATCGAAATCCTCAAGTGCCTGGAACAGCGCGACTTCCCCGTGAGCCAACTGACGCTTCTCGCCTCGGCCCGCTCCGCCGGAAAGACTCTCAAATTCCGTGGCGAAGACATCGTCGTGAAGGAACTCACCCCCGAGTCCTTCGCCGGCGTCGACATTGCCCTCTTCAGCGCCGGAGGCGGCATTTCGAAAACCTTCGCGCCGCATGCCGTCGCCGCCGGGGCCGTCGTCGTCGACAACTCCTCCGCCTTCCGCATGGACGAAGGCGTTCCTCTCATTGTCCCCGAGATCAATCCTGAAGACGCGAAAAACCACCATGGGATCATTGCAAATCCTAACTGCACGACCATCGTCACCCTCATGGCGCTGAACCCGATGCACCTCGCCTTCGGCGGCGTGAAGAGCATCATCGCGAGCAGCTACCAGGCCGTCTCAGGCAGCGGAGCGCAGGGCATCGCCGAGCTCGAAGCCCAGGTCGCCGCGCTCAGCAAAGGCGAGCCACTCCCCGAGCGCCAGG